>JAFGFE010000019.1 GCA_016931225.1 Candidatus Zymogenaceae bacterium | reverse complement strand
GGTAGCCGAGGAAAGCGTAGCGTAGTATAGTAGAACCGTCTTGCAGGAAGGCAAACTGTCAACACAACTCGTGACTACCGCAAATAAAAAAACACAATTCAGGCATTTTCTATGCACATTTTTCTTGACATAATCTTCATATGATGTATAATATCTACAAATTAGAGAATAATTTGACCCCCATCGAACTCTGGGTAATCAAGCTGTACACGTTTCACATTCTGATTTCATGCGGACCCCCTGAGACGGAGAACAAAAAAGATGGGGGTTTTTTATGTCCGCATTCCCCTCGCCGCCCAACCCCTGATACACTCTCCATGTAACCGGTGTTCTACAAATAAAAGCATCGTTCTCACACAATTTCTAAAATAGGTGTACGATATTGTCACGGATTATCGGTATTATGGGGAGCCCCAGAAAAAAGGGCAATACCCATGTTCTGCTCCAAAAGATTCTTGAGGGCGCACGTATCGAAGGGGCGGATACGGAAGCGGTGCTTCTCGGTGATGTCGTGATCGGTGAATGTGACGGGTGCCACGCCTGTTGGCGGGGAAAGCCGTGTCCCCGAGCTGATGACATGAACGATCTGTATCCGAAAATCGCCGAGAGCGATGTGATTATATTCGCAACGCCTGTCTACTGGTACGGACCGACGGCCCTGATGAAGGCGTTCTTGGATCGTTTCGTCTATTTCAATTGTCCAGAAAACCGGGAAAAAATCACAGGCACCACATGCGTGCTCGCCGTGGTGTTTGAAGAGGATTCCGGTGAGGCGGCGGGACCGCTGGTGGAGATGTTCGAGAAGAGCTTTCAATATCTCGGGGTGGATCATGCCAAGACGATTTTGGTGCCCGGCGTGACAAAGCGGGGGGAGATCGCCGAAAAGAGCGATGTCATGGCCCGGGCCTTTGATCTGGGCAAAACGCTGGCATAATACCGTTTGACGAAAGTAAGTGAATAATAAGAAAGCCTCGCGGGCGATTCCGATTTGGGACCGCCCGTTTTTTTCTTTACGAACAATACCCGTTTTGTTACAGTTTGAAGAAATGGGCGGTTGGAGAGATATGAGGGTGGACGGTCGCCGTGCAGGAACAAGCAATTGAAACAGAGAGGGATGTGATGGCCGAAAAAAAGTTTGATGAAAAAACCTTGGCGTTGGCGAAGAAATGCAAGGACGAATGCCCCGTGTGTACCAAGGGCAGAGAGAAGGGGAGGGGTTTTTTGTATCAGTTTGTGCGCCTGGAGCGGCACATCTGTCCCATGTGCAGGGCGTATGAGAAGGTATACGGCGTACCGGCGCACAAGAAACCGGGGTCCGGTGCGGCATCCTGACCACACATAATCCTCAAGGAGGATATAATATGAAAAAATGGTGGATACTTTTGTGTATTGTGGCCGTCCTTATTCTGGCCTACGGGGGGATATCGTGGTATTTCTCGAACCAGCTGTTGTACCCTCCGCTGATGAACGAGGACGAGCTGGCCGCCGAGTACGTATTTCTGGAGCCCGGGGATGTGGGGCTGGAGGCGGATGCGGTGACGGTGACATCGGCGGACGAGGACGCCCTTTCGCTTTCGTGCTGGTGGATCGACGCCGGCGGCGACAGTGCATTCGTACTGGTGCACGGGCGCAACGCGAACAAGAAGGGGTTGGTCAGGTTCGCGCCGATGTTCGTCGACCGGGGGGTCTCGGTGCTGCTTCTGGAGCTCAGAGGGCACGGCGAGAGCGATTTCGGGTACGCCACCTTCGGCGACAAGGAGCGGTATGACGTGATGGGTGGTGTGGCGTGGCTCGAGGATGCGGGCTACGATTCAGAACGAAAGGTCGGAATCTTCGGCATATCCATGGGCGGGGCGGCGTCGATCCTGGCGACGATGGAGCTGACAGCAGTCGATCCCGCTGCCGTGGACGCCCTGATTCTCGATTCCACCCTGTCGGATGTCCCCGCATCCATCGTGTTCAACGCCGAGAAGGCGGTGGGAGGCGCCGTGCCGGTACTGCTGCCCGGAGCGCTGTGTATAACACGGATGAGAAGCGGGGCCGACTTCGAAGCGGGCAACCCGATGGCCTACGCCGCGGACATGACCGTCCCGGCACTCTTTATTATGCATACTGAAGACGAGATGGTGTCCTTTGATGACCAGATGCGGCTCTTCGAGGCCTACGGCGGGCCGAAGGAGGAGCTCACCTTCGAGGGACTGGGGCACCACCGGGGGCACCAGGAAAAGACCGATGAATACGAGGCGGCGGTGGGCGGCTTTTTGAAAGAGACAGGTTTCATCCGGTAAATATGTTCCGGATGCGCATCCTGCGGGAAACGAGCCGCCGTTGAGGCGGAAACGGTCGAGTATATGAAAAAGACGGCATTACGCATCGCGTTCATGGGGCCGCCGGGAAGCGGCAAGGGGACCCAGGCCCAGCGGGTCGCCGGGAAGTTCCGTGCCCATCATGTCTCATCGGGAGACATCATCCGGGAAAACATCCGGGCGAACACGGAGCTGGGAAAGGCCTTCGAGGGGGCCCTGGCGGCGGGAGAGCTGGGGCCCACGCACCTGGTGACGGAGATGATGGAGACGAAGCTTCGGGGATTCATCGATGCGGGTGAGGGGTACGTTCTGGACGGCTTTCCCCGAACGATGGCCCAGGCGGAAATGCTCGCAGGCGGCGGATATGTAGACCGGGTGCTGCTCCTGGACGTGCCCGAGGATGAAATTATGCGCCGGATCACCGGCAGGCTGTCATGCGAATGCGGCAGGAGCTACCATAGGACCGACGCTCCGCCGAAAACCAAGGGCGTCTGCGACGGGTGCGGCGGAAAGCTCTTTGCCCGGCCCGACGATGAGCCGGAGAAGGTCTCGGTACGGATGAGCGAGTACCACGGACAGACCGGCCCGCTGATCGGGTATTTCGAGGATTTGGGAATTCTTAAGAGGATCGACGGCACGGGCAAGCCGGAAATAATCGCCGGGCGTATCGATGACGCCCTTTCCCCCAACTGATCGGACATGGGCGGATGATGTTCCTGTATGAGGGCGGGGAAAACCGAAAAAACCCCTTCATGACATGAAGGGGTTTTTTATGTTCTGTGTGGGCCGTTAAAAGAGAAAGCGGAGCGACAGCTCCAGGTTGTAATCAAAATATTCGTATGAATCGCCCCAGTGGTGGGAAAAGGTGCTGGGATTAATATTCTGGGAGTAGAATTTGCCGTTTTTCATGTAACGTCTGTTGTAGGTGTACTCACACGTGCCTCCCAGGCCGATTTCCAGGTTGTCGATAATCCGATATCGAACGTCCGCCCCCACCGACCAGTTTTTTATCCTTCCGGTGATCCTGCTGGGTACGAAACCGTAGTCTCCCCCCTCGTAGGCCCAGAGATATTCGCCGTGGTTGGTATATGAGCTGGGAAACGCGTAGGTCCCTGATACCGACATCATGAGGTTGTCCAGAAGACCGTAGCTGATCGCGAGCCCGACGATGTACTGATCATAATCCATGGTAAGCCGCCATGAATCGATGCCGACAAGTCCGCCGGGAAAATTCTGCCCCATGTCATATCCCCTGCTCATGTCGACGTAACGGTAGGTGAACGTGCCGGTGACTCCCATCTGGTTTCTACCGAGGAGTGGGGAGTCCAGGGTGTCGATGGAGACGGCCGAGTAATCGTAATCCCCCCCCCGGGTCAGGAGTGTTACGGCCAGCGTCGTGTCGTATTGCATACGCCGGGTGTCGTCATGGGTTTCGATGCGGCCGTCTGTGACGATCACCGCCGCCGTGGGAAGCAGGTTGGAGTAATAAGAACCGTCGTATTCCGCCTCTCGATAGGCGAAACCCTGGTTGACGGCCACCTCGATGAAGGGTGTTGGTCGATACGCGATGAAGCAGTCCAGGTTCCAGGAAAAGAGCCTGCCGCTGTCGTCTTCACCCCAGAAGGTGCGTCCGGGACGGGACGGGTTGAAGAACTGGTAGGGGCTGTCGGTGCGCCTGATATCGCGGTTCCACGTGACGGGGAAGTCAATCCTGCCCGACACCCCGGTGTTGAGTGAATCGAGAATGCCGATGTCTACGGCTCCCACAAGGTAATACTGTTCGTAATCATCGGAAACGCTCCTACTGACATTGGTGAAATCCTCTTCCCAAACGTTCATAAAAATGGACGGAGTGATCTGCTGAAACCCGGGGAAATAGTCAAAGCTGTTTCGAAACCACCGGGTGGTGTCGTCTCGTACGAAGTCGACGCCGAATTCCGCCTCGACCAACGCCGAGAAGGGCGCCAGAAAGGCGCCGTTGAAGGCGTTCAGGTCCAGCGCGCCGCTTCCGGTGGGTCCCGCCTCTCCCAGGAGGGCGGCGGTTCCCAGGGAGACGGTGTAGGTATTCAGGTCGTATTCTTCGATAATGACGTCGTTGTTGTCGGTAGCGAACGTGGGATTGGTCGCCGGCGTCACATGCCGGTAGTTGTCCTGGGAATATGAGTAGTATTGATCCATGGCCCAGCGGATATACACCTCGAGGTACTCCACGGGGCGATAGGTCAATTCCAGGGAACCCTCCCACTCTTTTTTAACCGAATGGTTGTCCACCTCGGTATACTCTCCCCGGAACGTCCTGGTCGGGTCCCAGGGCGCCTCGTAGTGGAAGTTTTGATCCCAGGAGGTGTCCGTGCTGTATCCGTCGGACACCGCCGCATCGTTGATGAGGATGAGCATGAGGTTATGCATGACCCCGTACATCAGAAACGGCCGGACATTGAATGTCTCATAGTCGTCCTCGGTCGTTTTCTTCAGATACCAGTAGCTTGTCCGGGAGTCATAGGTGCCCCGCCCGCGTGTTATCGTCTCGTCTCGGTTGAAACCCACGCCGACGTCCAGGCCTGAAAGGGCCTGGTCTTCTCCGAGCATGGGGCCGGCATACGGGTCTAGGGAGGGATCCGTCTGTCCTCCGACACCCTCGGTCTCCCTAGGGATTGTCGTTTTTTCTGCGGCGGGGGTGTGCGTTATTGCCCCGGTGGGAGCCGGAGCCAGGCTTTCGGTGGTGTGCCAGGTCGTGGACGGCTCGGCGGGTGTCTCCTCTGTCCCCAGTTCCCTGGTGCTCTTCCAGGTATCGTCGAATGCCACTAGCACGAATGTTTCATCGATCGTCGTGGCCGTCGTATCGGCGGCGGATATTCGTGGTGAATATATACACAAGAAAAAGACTAATGAAACAAAGATCGTAAATAACATGAAAAGGGATTGTCTCTTCGTCAGTGCGTTCATGGCACCATCTCCCGATCTTTCATCAGTCCAGTTCTATGATTGTCGCCCGGTAGTAACCGGTAATCTCGAAAGCCTTCTTTATGGCTTCTTCCCCCTCGCCCACCCAGATATCCAGCCGGTCGCCCACGATGGCGGACCCCCGGTCGTGGACGGTGTAGACTCCCGGTAGGTCGTGATCGCGCAGGTCCTGTAATATCACCTTCGTGCCGTATTTCATGAAGGGGGGGCCGGCGGCCATCCCCAGATACACCGGGGTCTTGTCCGCGGCCATCACGCCCTTGCCGTTGAGCCTGATATCCCCCGCATAGCTGCCGGTGACGTATCGATTCTGGCCGGGGAGCGGCGAATAGTAGCCGGTTACCCGAAATATCCGCTCGTAGAATCTCCCGGTTTCCATGGCCCTGAGGATTAAAAGCTGCTCCATGAAAGCGTCGTCACCCGAGGCCAGCGCCTCGAGTTCCTCGCGGCTCGGGCCTTTTGTCGAAGAAGAGCGGGTGGTGTCAATGCGGGTGGTCAGCTCTCTGGTCGAGAGCCACAAAACCGGGCCTTCCGGCTGTTCCGTGATGTCTTGTGTGGTTTCAAGGGTATGGGTGCTGGTCCACGTGTCCGGCTCGGTGATCTCTTCCACCTCCCAAATGATTATATTGGCATCGGAGCCGGGCGGGGAAGTCTCGAACGCGTCGGGAACGGGGGAATAGCTCGCGAGGTCAATATCCTGGGAAAAGGTCGGGGCCGTACACGCGAATAAAAAAAACAGTATGAGGACAATTCTAATCATTTCTTTCAATGGGAATGGTCGGTGCCTGAGAATGAACATGTGGGATACTACCGATATCGATTATAAAAAAATGCGTACATCTTTAAGTGTAAAATGCGGCACATTTAGAATAATTACCGCATAAATGCTATATAAATACGCTTAAAATGTCAAGAAATTGTTCAATATGGTTAAATTATTCACCGAATATATATATTATTGCGTATATTTGGTGGAACGCGACTGTCGGTGTACAATATCTTGATGAGCTCTTTTGCACTGGGTGCAAACGGTCTGGATCTGGTGAAAAACCTGTTTTCAACGACGGGGTGGCAGAAGGAGACTAATATCATGGCGCTGGAATGAAATCCGGTGTATATTTAAAAAAGAACATATCTCATTGTTACCGTATCCTGTTTTGGGAGGTGTCTCATGATCCAGGCGGGAGAGAAAGCCCCCGATTTCTGTCTACCGGACGGAGAGGAGAGGGAGGTGTGTCTCGACAGCTTCAGGGGAAAGTGGGTGGTGCTCTACTTCTACCCGAAGGACAACACCCAGGGATGCACCCTTGAGGCGGTGGACTTCACGACGGCGAAGGAGGATTTCGCTTCGCAGGGCGCCGTGATCATCGGCGTCAGCAGGGATTCGGCCAAAAGCCACACGAATTTCGCGCAAAAACATGATCTCGACATCATCCTGCTCAGCGACCCGGAGCGCCGGGTGCACGAGCAATACGGGGTCTGGCAGTTGAAGAAGATGTACGGCAAGGAATCCTTCGGCACGGTACGGAGCACATTTTTGATCGATCCCGACGGCGTGGTGAGGTTCGTGTGGGAAAAGGTGAAGGTGGCGGATCACACAAGCCGGGTGCTGGAAAAGCTCATTGAATTAAAGCGGCAATAAAAAACCGGGGGCCGAAAGCCCCCGGTGTACGTTGATCTCATTAACTTTTACTGAATGTGATGCCGTCCTTTTTCGCATCCACCACCACGGTGTCCCCTTCGGTGAATTCCCCGTTGAGTATCTTCGACGCCAGGGGATTCTGGACCTCCTTCTGGATGATGCGCTTCAGGGGCCGGGCGCCGTACTGGGGATCGAATCCCTCCCGGGCGAGCAGCTCACTCGCCGCCTCTGTGATCTCAAAGCCGATCTTTCGCTCACCCAGCAGCCGCTCGAGGTGTCGCACCTGGATGCCGACGATGGCCTTGATGTTTTCAAGACTCAGGCCGTTGAAGAAGATGACCTCGTCGACGCGGTTGAGGAACTCGGGCCGGAATGTGGCCCGAAGCTCGTCCATCACCCGGACCTTCATCTCGTCCGGGCGCGACTGGGCCAGCTCGATGATGTGGTGGCTCCCGATGTTGCTGGTCATGATGATGACCGTGTTCTTGAAATCGACGGTTCTTCCCTGACCGTCGGTCAGGCGGCCCTCGTCGAGTATTTGGAGCAGCACGTTGAAGACGTCCTGGTGGGCCTTTTCGATTTCGTCAAACAGGATCACCGAGTAGGGACGTCGTCTGACGGACTCGGTCAGGTATCCGCCCTCCTCGTATCCGACATAGCCGGGGGGCGCGCCGATGAGCCGGGCCACCGAGTGCTTTTCCATGAACTCGCTCATGTCGATGCGGATCATGGCCTTCTCGTCGTCGAAGAGGAACTCGGCCAGCGCCCGGGTCAGCTCGGTCTTTCCCACGCCGGTGGGGCCGAGAAAGATGAACGAGCCGATAGGACGGTTCGGGTCGGACAGTCCCGCCCGGGCCCGACGCACGGCGTCGGATATCGAATGAATCGCCTCGTCCTGCCCCACCACCCGAATTCTTAAACGATCCTCCATCTTCAGAAGCTTGTCTCTTTCACCCTCCATCATCCGAGAGACCGGGATGCCGGTCCACTTCGACACCACCTGGGCGATGTCCTCGGCCTCCACCTCCTCGGTCAGCATCTTCTGGTCCTTCTGGAGATCGGCCAGTTCGTCGTTCTTCACACCCAGTTCCTTTTCCAGGTTCACCAGCTCCCCGTGCTGGATCTCAGCCGCCCGATCCAGGTTTCCCTCCCGCTTTGCCTGCTCGAATTCCGCCTTTGCGCTTTCGATATTCTCCTTGATCCGCCGGATGGCGTCGATGACCTCCTTTTCGGTCTTCCAGTGCGCCTTGAGGGAGTCCGACTGCTCGGTGAGGTTCGAGAGCTCTTCTTTCAACTTCGCCAGCCGCTCCTTCGACGCCGCGTCTTTTTCCTTCTTGAGGGCCTGCCGCTCGATCTCGAGCTGCATGATGCGCCGCTCGATCTCATCTATCTCCGTGGGCATGGAGTCTATTTCGATCCTCAGCCGGGAGGCGGATTCGTCCACCAAGTCGATGGCTTTGTCCGGCAGGAAGCGGTCGGTGATGTAGCGGTCCGAGAGGGTCGCCGCGGCGATCAGCGCCGAATCCTGTATCCGGACGCCGTGATGTATCTCGTATTTTTCCTTGAGTCCCCTCAGTATCGATATGGTGTCCTCCACCGAGGGTTCGGTGACTATCACCGGCTGAAAGCGCCGCTCCAGGGCCGGGTCCTTCTCAACGTATTTCCGGTATTCATTCAGGGTGGTCGCCCCCACGCAGTGGAGCTCCCCCCGAGCCAGCGCGGGCTTGAGCATGTTCGAGGCGTCCATCGAGCCTTCCGCGGCGCCGGCGCCCACGACGGTGTGCATCTCGTCGATGAACATGATGATTTCTCCGTCTGACGAGGTGACCTCTTTCAGCACCGCCTTGAGCCGGTCTTCAAACTCCCCGCGGTACTTCGCCCCGGCGATCAGTGCGCCCACATCCAAGGCCACCAGCCGCTTGTTTTTCAGGGTTTCCGGGATATCGCCGGAAACAATGCGCTGCGCCAAACCCTCGACGATGGCGGTTTTCCCCACCCCCGGCTCGCCGATGAGCACCGGATTGTTCTTGGTTCGGCGACTCAGCACCTGGATGACCCGCCTGATCTCCTCGTCCCGGCCGATGACCGGGTCGAGCTTGTTTCTCCGTGCCAGGTCCGTCAGGTCCCGGGCGTACTTTTCCAGGGCCTGGAATTTCCCCTCCGGATCCTGGTCCGTCACCCTCTGAGTTCCCCGGATGTCCTTGAGTGCGCCCAATATCCGCTCCTTGCTGACGCCGTTTTTCACGAGTATCCGGGATACGTCGCCCCCCGCCCCGTCGGCCATGACCATTAAAAGATGTTCCGTGCTCACATACTCGTCTTTCAGGGAATCGGCAAGAGAGAACGCACCGGTCAGCACCCCCTTGAGCTCGGGTGAGAGGTACGGCTCGCCCGCCCCGGAGCCGTCCACCCGAGGAAGGGTCTTGATCAATTCCTGGACATCGTGATCGATCACCTCGGTGGAGGCTCCGAGCTTCTTGAGGATCGGGATCACCAGGCCGTCGGCCTGGGAGAGGAGGGAGGCCATCAAGTGTGGGGGGGTGATCTGCTGGTTGCCGTTTCTTCCGGCGATATCCTGGGCGCCGGCCAGGGCCTCCTGGGTCTTTATCGTGAATTTTTCCGGTCGTATCATGTATGCGTCCATCCTTTTTTTGTATATGGTAAAAGGCCTTCAACTTGTTGAAATGCCTTTATATCCGCCATTAATGTAGTCATCGGTCGGGTGCTTGTCAAGTCGCGGGGACGCGGCGATACATCGCCGTACGAAAAAGGAAATGAACAGATTCTGTGGAAAGCCCCGGGTGGGGGGGTTATACGCCTTTCTCAGGGGCCGATGGAGGCCATGTAAAGGACGCTTTCTGTTTCGCCGTCGATCCCGAGCAGGGTGTTGATCTCCTCATCATAGAGGGCGGCGATGGGACAGGCCGAGAGGCCCAGGGCGGTTACGGCAAGAAGCACGTTCTGGGCCGTGTGGGCGCAGTCCAGATAGACGTACCGGTATCCACGGTCCCTGTACTTGACGCGAGAGCGTGCGAACACGGCGGTCCAGATGAAGACCACGGCGGCGTTTTCCACCATTCGCTGGCCCAGGGCGGCCTCTGAAAGCTGTTTTGAGACGTCTCCGGTGACGATCTGGGAGAGATCGGCCGTGCGCACATCGTAGTGATAGAGGCCCTTCGGGACATTCCGTACGTTGGAGACACCGACGTATGTTTCGATGGGATAGAGCGCCCCCGCCGAGGGCGCCGTGCGCAGGAGAAACCCGTGATAATCGGCGGTGATGCCCTGGCCGGCCCAGAGGAGCTGGGAGAGGTTTTCGGATGAAATCTCATCGCTCCCGTAGGCCCGGGCGCTTCGGCGGTTCATCATGACGTCCCATACACCGGGACCGTCTGAATGGATCGGGGGAGGAAGGGTGATCTTCCTCGCGTTCGGGTATGACTTGAAGGGCGGGGCGGGGGCGTCATGCTCATAGAAGCCCGCCGGGATGTGATCCCGGATGTATTTCGTCTCCTGCTGGAATTTTTTTCCTATACTCATGAGTATGTACCGCGATAGTGGGGGAGTAAAGCGGTTTAGAGGAGGGCATGGAGCCGGGGAGCGCCCCCGGGGATGGACTGCTCCGGAAGGGGGGGCGAACATTTATTCATCGATTACATACTCGGCCGACCATGCGCCTCCGCCCATTTTTGAATATATCGTCAGGTAAAAGGTTCTGCCTCCCATCAACTGGATGATCTCGCCGTCGTCCAGGTCGAAGTTTCCCAGAACCGTATAACCGTCCTCGCCCACCACCTCGACCCAGAAATCCGATTGACCCCGCGGCCAGGTAAAATAGACCTCGACGAAATCATCCGTGCCTGCGTTGACGGTAAAGCCGTATGATTCGCCGCTGCCGATCAAGGTGCCGCTCTCGGTGTAGGTAACCGGCTCGGTGGGCGTCATGATGTCGGGACCTCCATAGACATCGAAGGGGGTTTCATACTCGGAGTAGGGATCATAAGATGAATCATCCCCAATAGAGTACTCCGCCGACCAGGTGGCGTCATTACTTTTTGAATATACCGTCACGTAAAAGGTGCCGCCTCCCATCAACTGGATGATCTCACCGCTGTCCAGGTCGAAATCTCCCAGGACCGTGTGGCCGTCCTCACCCACCACTTTAACCCAGATGTCCGCCGAGCCCCGTGGCCAGGTAAAATAGACCTCGACGTATTCGTCAAAACCGGCGTTGACGACGAAATCAAAAGAATCACCGGTGCCGGTCAGGTAGCCGCCTTCGGTATGAAGGCCCGAATCGGCGGGAGGTGTGGTTCCATAATCTCCATAGTCATCAAAGGGGGATTCATACCCGGAGAAGGGATCATAATACGGGTCATCCCCAAGGGAGTACTCCGCCGACCAGGTGGCCGCGCCGTCCTTTGAATAGACGGTCAGGTAAAAAACCCCGCCTCCCATCAGCTGGATGATCTCGCCGTCGTCCAGGTCGAAATCTCCCAGGACCGTATAGCCGTCCTCACCCACCACCTCGACCCAGATGTCCGCAAGACCCCGCGGCCAGGTGAAGTAAACCTCGACGTATTCGTCAAAACCTGCGTCGATGGTGAACTCAGAGGAATCTCCGGTGCCGGAGAGGGTCCCCTCTTCCTTCAAGGGGCCCGGCGCGTCCAGGGGGACGGCGGGACCGCTGCACATCTTTGTTGATCCGTATCCGAGCAGAAAAATGATGAAGACTGTTATCGAGAGGATCAGCCAGGCGGGAATTTTTGATATCAGCGCCGGCGTCGGGGTGCCGGTGCTGTATGAGCCGGAATTGGATGGGGTGATAACGGTCGACGCCGGGACGGTATCGGCGGGAGACGACATCACGGTGGTTGACGGGATGATGGTGTCGGTGGCTGTCATCGGCGCGGTCGCCGACTCAGAGGCCGCCGCGGTCCGTGACGGGCCGACTTTGCGAATGGGGGCCTTGGCCGCGTCATTCAGGGCGGTTACCATATCCTGCATGGAGCGGAACCGCTGGAGGCGGTCCCGGGACGTGGCCCGTCGAATGAAGGAGACGACCGCGGCGGGCAGGTCCGGCCTGATTTGTTCTATGGGCGTCGGCTTGCGATTGAGAATGTAGGAGACGGTCGTATCCCAGGAATTGCTCCGAAACGGAGAGTGGCCGGTGAGCAGTTCGTACAGGATAATGCCCACCGAGTAGATATCCGCCCGGCCGTCGTACGTTTCGCCCGCGGCTTGTTCGGGACTCAGATATTCCGCCGTCCTTCCGGGGATGTCCGCCTCGGCCTCGATTCCCGCACATCCCAGGTCGGTCAGGAACACGCGTCCGTCCTTGTCGATAATGATATTTGCGGGTTTCATGGCGCCGTGGATGATGCCGGCGTTGTGTGCGGCTTCGAGCCCCGAGGCCATTTGCGCGGCGATGGTGCAGGCGGCCTTGTGGGAGAGGGTGCCCTTTTTGGCGATCAGGTCTTCGAGGGTAACACCGGATACGTATTGCCGGGCGATGTAGCAGCTGTTGCCCACCGGTCCGATGTCGTAGATACGGGCGATGTTTGCGTGGGACAACGCCTTGAGGCGGGCGCTGTTTTCCTTCAGGGTCGTAAAGAGTGACGTGTTTTTGACTACCTGCTGTTTGAATACTTTCAGAAGCACCTGTTTGCCCGATTTCAGATGCGTGGCGAGGTAGTGAATGGACAGGACTCCCGATGCGATCCGTTTTTCCACACGGAACCTGTTGTTGACCGTCCTGCCGATCAATGGATCGGTCTTCTTTTCCAGCTTGCCACCGCAGGCTGTGCAGTAATTACTGGTATCGGGATTCTGATGTCCGCAGGAAGGGCAGGATATTGTTTGTGAGCTCATGGTTTTCTACATATCGAAAAAGCGGTGTACGCACTCTCCATCCAATAATTGATATATGAATTATATCCTCATAATAATAATGATCCGCCGTGAAAGTCAAGATGATTATGAAAAATGATCGGAAGAGAAAACCAAAGGGGGAAGCTATGAAAAAGGGGCGGGAAGCATGTTCCCGCCCCGTATGTGAACAACACTGATGCGTGAACGATCACGCCGGCAGCAGACTCATGGTGTACTTCCTATTTTTCCGGCGGCTCCGGAGGAGACGTCGGTGCTCCACCCGGTGCAGCGGCGCCCTTTTTCCCTTTGCGCATCTTGGCGATGAGGAAGACACCTCCAATAAGAACTACCAGCACGATAATCAGGGCGATGATACTGTGTGCGATCATCGAGACGATAATCGTCACCGCCGAGAGCACAAAAGCCACCACGAACATTGCAATGGCAATAAGCGTCCGGCTAACGTTGCCCAAGAACGGAAGCACATCCATAACGGCGTTGATGGGTCCGAAACAGAGCGCGAGGCCGATCCACATCATTAAAAATCCGATGAGCCGGATGATCCAGCGGGTGGTCACATATTCTTTGTGAAGCTTCGCCACCGCTTCTTCCGGGGGACCGTACCGGGCGTGGTAGAGCTTTTTATCCTTGTACATGTACGATACGATGGTGCCGCCGGAAAGGGTGCCGAACAGGGTCATCGGGCTGGACGGCGGATTCGGGATGGCGGTATAGCTGATACGGATATCCCCCACCTGGGGATAGGAAATGGTGCCCCTGCCGATATACAGGTAGCCGTTGTCGATCCGACCGCCGGATGAGTAGTCGATATCGGTCGAGATCAGGGAAACCGACTCGCCGGCGGGGAGGTCGATGCTTGCCATATCCACAGGATAGACGCCCATCGTGCCGGTGCCGACCCGAAACGACGCCGAATCATAGGCCATCGGCGGGTTTTGATGTCCCTCGGGATACTTGAAGTTGGAGGTATCCGAGGGCATCGAGGTCCACTCCTGCTCGTAATAATACGTGGTTGTGGTGGTCTCGCTGCCTCCCGCTTTTTTCTCGGTCTGAGACTCGGTCTTTTCCACCCAGGCATACATCTCCGCGTATCGATCGAGGGTCAGGTAGTTGCTCGGATAGAGAAGGCCTGGATCACCCAGGGTCTCGGTGCTTGAAAGATATGCGTATACAGACACGAGGTTCCCCTCGTTCGCGGTATCCACCGCCTCGCCGCTGATATTGACGGCCTTTTCCGCCGCCTTGGAGACGTCGATCGCCCCCTCGTTTACCCACAGAACCACGAAGGACGCAAGAAAGAGAATGAGGCCGATGATGACACCTTTAATAGAGTCAGCGATTTTTCCGCCCCAGGTTCTGGTTACGGTTTCGGTACCCATGCGTTGCTCCTTTCTGCAAAGTTACCGGGTTTTTTTACACATTTTACCGCCAAAATTATACATCATGTCAACCTATTTGAATAGTAAAAAAACAGATATTTCTTGATTCATGTGGTCATATAAGAGATACGGTTTGGTTCTCGAGGGAAAACATCGATTCTGTGCTATAATGCCCGAAAACCGTATATTCTTATTCACTTTCGGGATGATGTCATGGAAACCATATATCTTTTTTCCCGGTTTACCCTGATCCGCGAGCTGAAGCTGTTTTTGTATGCACTGCTTCGCGTGTTGGTTGATGTGTTGATATTTCCCAGAAGGAGCATGTACGCCGCCGCCCTCAGGGGATTTTTTCTCTCTCTTTTCATGAAGGGGCCCCTCAGGGTACGGTTCGTGATGAAGGGGGTGACATTCGATTCCCTCTCCCGGGTGTTTCTCGATACCGATGCACACCTTCAAGAGGGTGTGTCCGTCCGGGGGGCGCTTCACTTGGGGAAAAAGGCGTACGTGGAGCGGGAGACGATTATCAACGGTCCGGTTACCATCGGGTCGTCGGTGTTTGTCAACAACCGGTGCGAGATCAACGGAGAGACGATTATCGAGGATGATGTGACAATCGGGCCGGGGGTGAAGTTTTTAAGCAAGACCCACGAGATCGGCAGTGAGGCGTTTCGTGCGGGGAATCTCCATTATCGCCCGATACGGGTGGGCCGGGGGGCGTGGATCGGCGGCGGGGCTATTATCCTGGGAGATGTGACCATCGGTCGGGGTGCCGTGGTGGGTGCGGGGTCCGTGGTGAATCGGGACGTGCCGGATAACTGCGTGGCGGTGGGAAATCCGGCCAGGATCGTCAAAACGCTGGGGCCCGGGTACGGGGGAGGACCTCCGGGAAGCGATCAACTGCCTGAAGAGATTCGCTGGGCGTGATCAAATATTATATTACACAAGGAATGCTTTCACGCGAGGCTTGTCGTTGACATAATATATCAAAAACATATATAATCACCCTCGATTACCGATAACCACTCTTTTTTTTATGAATGAGGAAAACACCATGAACAATCAGCCTTCAGAGATCGCGAAACGTCATTCGACCTACGCCCTCATCATCCTGGTTCTCATTAATTCCATCAATTACATGGACCGTTATGTCGTCAGCATCCTGCTCCCGGGCATTACCGAGGATCTCTCGCTGACCGATACCCAGGCGGGACTCCTAACGGGCCTGGCCTTTGCCCTCTTTTATGCCCTGATGGCCCTTCCGATCGGGATGGCGGTGGATCGTTTCGTCCGCAAATACGTTCTGGCGGCGGGAATTCTCGTATGGAGCTTCGCCACCTTCGCCTCGGGATTGATGGGCCGATTCATCAGCCTGTTCGCCGTCCGGGCGCTGACCGGTGCGGGGGAGTCTTCGGCCCATCCCTCGGGCGTATCGATGCTGGGTGACTATTTCAGCCAGAAATTCCGCGCGACCGCCATAGCAATTTTCCAGATGGGGGTTCCCATCGGCGCGGGCCTTGGATTGATCCTGGGCGGCATCCTGGTGGAGCGGTTCGGCTGGCGTCACACCTTTTTCATCTACGCCGCACCGGGCGTTATCTTGATCCCCCTTATCCTGATGATAAGGGAGCCGGTGCGGGGAGCGTCCGAGGGGCTGACGGAAAAGGACAGCGAGAATATCATCTCGGAGGGGTTCTGGATTAAGGTAGGGAAAATTCTCTCGAAGAAAACCCTCATCTATCACTACATCGCCACGGCGCTCATCCAGTTTGCGTCCCAGGGCTTCTCGATGTGGCTGCCCACCTACCTGATTCGTGAGCGGGGGTTCACCGAGGAGTTCGCCGGCACCATTACCGGGGTCGGCTTTCTCGTCGGCGGGTTCGTTGGCGCCCTGGGCGGGGCCATCCTCGCAGATCGATGGTTTCGCCGGGACAAGAAGGGCCGCATCAAGGTCCAGAGCCTGGCGGCGCTTCTGGCGATCCCCTTCGTGTTCATCGCGCTTTTCAGCACCAACAACGCGGTCCTGATTCCGGGCATCCTCATGGCCATCATTCTCTCCATCGCTATGTTCCCGATTCTCTCGGCCATTATCGTGGACCTTACCGAGCCCCAGGATCGTGGTGTGGCGATGGCGCTTCTGCTCCTGTTTCAAACCGGCATCGGCTTTTCCCTGGGGCCCACGGTGGTGGGATGGATCAGCGACCTGACCGGCTCATTGATGTTGGGGCTTCTGGTGCTGCCGACGGCGTATCTGGCGGTGATTGTTATGGGGCTTTTGGCGATGCGCCATGTCATTGGTGACTACGAAGAGGTTCAGAAAAAAATCGCCGAATATCACACCTCGTAGGTGGTACAGAAAAACAGATCGGGGGGGCGGTGCGTCCCCCCGAGTTGTCGTTATAATGATTTCGGGATGATGTCATGTCACTGGAAGCATTGTATCCATATCCGGTCAAGCGGGTGACGCTTGCCGGACACGAGTGCGCCTATATCGATGAGGGCGTGGGAACGCCGATTATCTTCCTCCACGGCTTTTCCGTCAACCTGGCCAGTTTCGCCCCGATTTATCCCGCACTGGTTGACAAGCGGCGGGTCATCGGCCTCGATTATCCGGGGTATTACCTGTCGGAGAAGAAAGCGGGCGTACCGTACGATATCCCGTTCATGGCGGGTGCCGTGGCCGAGATGATCGAAAAGCTGGGTCTCGATCGGGCCGTGCTTTTGGGAAGCTCGATGGGGGGGGCGGTGGCCCAGGAGGCGGCGCTCATTGCGCCCGACGCCGTTTCCGCCCTGGTGCTGGCGGCCCCCGCCGGTTTTTCGGGCAGAAGTCGCCTGTTGGCCTCCCTTCTTTCGCTCCAGAGGGCGCTGCTATCGAAACAGAAGCTGATCGATGCGATGACCAGGCGCCTCTATGATCGGGTCTCCACCTTCGTGTATGACAAGGAGAGCGTTTTTCTGAAAGATGTCCATCGACAGTATGACGCCATGCGGGAGCGGGAGGACTATCCGGTATGGATCGAAACGCTCCTTTTCATGGCCCGGGAGGTCCTCTCCGTCGATTTTCGCCGCAAGGCGGGTTCGATTTCCGTCCCGACGCTCATTGTCTGGGGGGATAAGGACGAGGTTCTGCCCCCCGAGGGGGCGGATGTAGCAAGAAAATCGTACGGCCCGAACATGACGCTGGAGATTCTCCCGGATGTGGGCCACATCCCCTTTGCTGAGCGGCCTGATGAGTTCACGGACCTTGTTGATGGCTTTCTCTCAAAACACGGACTCTAATACGACGGCGGCCCGGGGTATGCGCCGTCGTTTGATCTTCACGGCCGGCATATCCCTCGTACTGTGTATCCTTGCCGGATTCGCTTCCATATCGGCCCGTGCCCAGGAGCCACAGGGCCCGGCCGCGGACCGCTTCGATTACGCATGGGAAGTACAGTTCCGGGAGAAACAGATTGGGTATTCGCTCTCCCGGTTTTGTTTCATCACCGACGGTGACGAACAGAGACTCACGGCCAACGGGTATCGCTCGTTCGACTTCGAGATCGGGCCCGTTTCCCTTCGAATCATCGAACAGACCCGGGCGGTGTGGGATGATCGGGGATACGTGCTTGAGCTTGATGCCAGGACCGCCGTCGGCGGCAACATCACAATAACGCATGTACTCAGAACCTCAGACGGCATATCAGTCATCAAGGAAACCGATAAAAAAGAAAAAGAATATTTTTTCGCCAAGGATGAGTATGATCATACGGAACTCGATCGATTTCTCCACACTCTTGACGATCCGGACGGGGAAACGACGTTTCGCATCCTGTCCATCACTGATGAAAAGGTGAAGGATATCTCTTATGAGTTTCTGGGCGTTACTGACTTTTTAGTGTCGGAGAAAAAAATGGTGTGCTCTCGGGTCGGTTTCGACGGGCCGAAGAGCACGGGAGAGATGCTGGTGGATGATTTGGGGATCCCGGTATTTTTTTCCATGGAAACGCCGCTGGGGTTGTTTGTATTCGTTCCCTGCGATCCGGCCTCGGCGGAGGACATGCTGTTTTCCGGGGAGGCGGGTTTTTTTGATAATCCCTGAGTGCATGTATGGAGTATTTCAATGAGCAATTCTGCAAACAGACCGGTTATGAAAACGCGGATATGTGATCTTTTGAACATAGAATACCCGGTGCTCTGCGCGGGAATGGGGAGTTTTTTCTTTCCACTGCCGGCGGTGACAGGCGCCCGCCTTGCGGCCGCCGTCAGCGAGGCCGGGGGTATGGGTGTGTTGGGGGCGGGGATGATGACCCTGGACGAAATGCGACAGGCCATCAGGGACGTGAGGAAAGCGACCGACAAGCCCTTCGGCGTGGACCTGATCCTGCCGGCCAATATTGATCAGCACGCCAGGGATATCCAGGCGCTGTCGGACATTACCTTTGACGCCATCAAGGAGATGATGCCGACAGACCAGCTTGAGTTTCTCGCTGCATTGAAAAAAGAGCTGGGCATCGGCGATCATCCGGTGGTTCTCAAGCAGGATCTCACCACCTTTCGGCCCAAGGATGCGGTGGATATCTGCCTGGAGGAGCGGGTGCCGGTTTTCGTGGCGGGGCTGGGGAATCCCTCCTTCATGATCAGTGATGCCCATGCCCAGGGCATGGTGGTTATGGGTCTTGTGGGAAACGTCAAAAACGCCAAGCGGATCGTTGAATCCGGCGTCGATGTGGTCATCGCCCAGGGGACGGAGGCCGGCGGCCATACCGGCAGGGTGGGAACGCTGGCCCTGATTCCCCAGGTTGTAGACGCCGTCTCCCCGGTACCGGTACTCGGGGCGGGGGGGATCGGCGACGGCCGGGGCCTGGCGGCCGCCCTGTCCCTGGGGGCCGACGGCGTGTGGGTGGGAACGGCCTTTATCGCCACCGAGGAGGCCGATGAATACGACTTCAACAAGCAGAAGCTGATAGATGCGGACGAAGAGGGAACCAGGGTGACGAAAGTTTTTACCGGCAAGACCATGCGGGGGATACAGAACGAACTGATACGACGATGGGAGGATGCCGGTCTCCAGACGCTTCCCATGCCGCTGCAGACGTTTCTCATGGCGGAGCTGACCGAGGGCATCATCGCCGAGAGGAAGATCGACTATATCTCCGGTCCCGGAGGGCAGGTGGCCGGGATGATCTCTGGTGTGAGGACCGCCAAAGAGGTGCTCAGCGATATCGTGACCGGGGCGATCGCCGTATTGAGGGAGGAACTCCCCCGCAGGGTCTCAATGGAGGAGTCCGGCGGATAAAATTAAGTCCCGCACCGAACGATATAAAAAGATGCGGGACAGGTTTTTGAGATGTATAATGGTTTTTGAAATTACGCGGCAACCTTGCGGTATTCCCTCTTCAAGGTTTCCATGCGGGTAAGGCCCTTTTCCCTGAGTCGTTTCACGGGGCTGTCAATCCGGGTAAATTCTTCAACCAGTTTGCTGTCGGCCTTTTTCAGCTTGGAAGCCATGCGGGCCCAGAGCGCTTCTTCGTTTTTCATGTGTTCACGGATCATCTCGATGAAGCTCTTCGAATAGTGGACGTACACACCCCGGGCGCCCTGGTATCCCAGGTCGTAGGCCTCGATCACACGAAGCAAAAACCGAATCATTTTTTTGTATTTCCTGTGATCGTTTGTGATCCCGTCCCTCTCGGTGGGCGAGAGATTGACCCGGGAGAAAACCGCTTCCTCTCGATCCTGGTGAGTTCCGTTTGCGTACAGCCTGATGAGCTCCATGTTTTCCCGGAGCATCCACGGGGGAACGTCACGACCGTTTTCCATTTTTAAGGTTGATTGTTCCAGCAGATCAAGAAGTACATACAGGATGTCGTGTTCGCTTTGGAGGTATTCTATTGATTTCATTTTTTCCTCCTTACCCCTATGCCGTAATGCTGTTGAGAGGGTATCAAAAGGGATCTTTCGTTCTTTATTGTAATCGCATCTAACATAATTACTGTTTTTTCGAAGTCAATGGTATCTATGCGTTTTTATCATCTTTGTACGTTTTTTATACCCTGTATTAGACATCCGATATGTGACGAAGGTAACAAAATTAAGAATTTTTTTTTTGACGACCCGTTTTTATTTCTTTGCACATACAGCATACAAACAATACCTGTCCAGGTAAATAGGGTGAACACAGTATTTCTATGGGAAAAAAATGTGTATTTATGAGAATAATACCCTTTGTTTTCCTGTAAAATACTCTTTTTTTATGAAGAAAAAGGTTTGAGAAGGATCGAAATGGGCGCCAAAAAGGGTTTTTAAGGATTGTCCTATGGGCTCTGATGTGTTCGTGCATCGGTCGTGTGGGAAACGACCGGATGTTGAGCGTCTTCGTCCATACGGGGCATATATAATATGTGGTTATGTGGTGAAGAGTATGTCCGTATGGCGTGTTCGTCGCCGTCGGCCGATATGCGCCTCTTCTCATATGCCTCTTTTGTGGTCTTTCGGGGCGTCATTTGCTATAATCTAAAAATAATCGCACTATCGTTTTCGGATTATTGAGGATGAAACAACTCATACTGGGTACGGCGGGACATATCGATCACGGGAAGACGTCTTTGATTTACGCCCTCACCGGCATCGATACCGACAGGCTTAAGGAAGAAAAAGAGCGGGGCATTACCATCGAGCTCGGCTTCGCCCACCTGGATCTCCCCTCGGGCATTCGCCTGGGGATCGTGGATGTTCCGGGGCACGAGAGATTCGTGAAAAACATGGTCGCAGGGGCCGGGGGCATCGATGTGGTGGCCTTGGTGGTGGCGGCGGATGAAGGGGTAATGCCCCAGACCGTCGAGCATCTCAATATCCTCAAGCTCCTGGATGTCAACACCGGGCTTGTGGTCATCACCAAAACGGACCTCGCGGACGACGATTTCACAGGTCTCGTCGAGGAGGAACTGGTCGAATTCGTCTCCGGGACATTTCTGGAGGGAGCCCCGATGGTACGGGTGTCTTCAACCGAAAGGACGGGGATGGACCGCCTCGTGTCCGTTCTGGATGAGCTGGCGGGGCGTGTGAAGGCGAGGCGGACGTCGGGGACGTTTCGGCTGCCGGTGGACCGAGTATTTACCATGAAGGGATTCGGCACGGTGATTACCGGCACGCTGCTTTCCGGCGGCGTCAAGGCGGGGGAGGAGGTCGCCGTCATGCCCAAGGGCGTCCACGCCAAGGTTCGGGGCATACAGATTCACGGCGAGCAGAAACCGGAGGCGGTGGCAGGCTCCCGAACGGCTCTGAATCTCTCCGGGGTGAGTCGGGATCAACTGGAGCGGGGAGATGTGCTGATCTCCCCCGGCACGATCGAGCCGACCTACATGGCGGATGTGATGCTCATGAACCTGGCGGGCGCGCCGCCCCTGAAAAACCGGACGAGGGCGCGCTTTCACGCCGGCACCAGCGAAATCATGGCGCATGTCGTCCTGCTTGATCGGGATGTTCTGGAACCGGGGGACGAAGCCCCGGTCCAGGTGCGGCTGACGGAGCCGGCGGTTTTGATTCCGGGGGATCGATTCGTCCTCAGGTCGCTTTCGCCAGTGACGACCGTCGGCGGCGGCGAGGTGCTCAATGCACACCCGAAAAAGCACAAGCGGTTTTCAGAAGACGTGCTGAAAAATATTGAGCGGCTGGTGGGCGGCGGATATGCCGAGCGAATCGAAATATTTTTGAAAGACGCGGGCGCCCCCGGGGCGACGGCGAAGGCGATGGCGGCGTGGGTGGGCATTCCGGAAGAGCAGTCCCGGGAATTTCTGCGGAACCTGGCGGACGCCGGCGCCGCAGTGGTCGTGGACGCCGACAGGTTTCGGTATATCGCACGGGAAGAGGCGAAGCGTCTCTCGGATCTCCTTCTCGGCCGACTCGAGGTCCATCATAAGGCGCAGCCAACCCTGCCGGGCATATCCAAGGAGGAGCTGCTCTCTAAAATGCCCTGGGGCGTGGACGCGAAGCTCATGGCACGGCTTTTGAGTGATCTCACGGAAAAGAGGCGGATTACGCTTTCCGGTGATATTGTGGCTCTTGCCGGTCACAAGGTATCCATGAAGGATGACGAGACACACATCGCCTCACGGGCGGTGGAGCTGATTCGTGCCGGGGGCCTGTCGCCCCCGAGCACCCAGGAATTGGCGGGAGCCCTGGGGAGTCCCGAACAGGATATAAAAAAACTGCTTGCGGCCGTCTCCCATGATGGAAGCATCGTGAGGGTAAAGGACACCCTCTATTTCGACGTCGATCGGATGGATGACCTGAAAGATCGCCTTGTGGCTTTTTTGAAGGAAAAGGGCGATCTGACCACCCAGGAATTCAAGGAGATGACCGGCTCCACCCGGAAGTATACCATCCCCTTGTTGGAGTATTTCGACAGCCAGAAGGTGACCATGCGGGTGGGGGATGTGAGAAAGCTCAGGGGAGGAGCATAGGGGGATATGCAAAAGAAGCGGGTCACGCCGCGTATGATGAGTGCCTTCGAACATCCGGGAGTCGTTCTTCGGGAAGCGAAAGATCACGCCGATGTCGACCCCGGACCCCGTCTTTTGTACTGATTATGCCACTCCTCAGAGGGCTTCCATGAAGCCGATATCCGTCCAGCGGCTGCGCACCGCCT
Source organism: Candidatus Zymogenaceae bacterium (assembly GCA_016931225.1). NCBI lineage: Bacteria > Deltaproteobacteria > Candidatus Zymogeniales > Candidatus Zymogenaceae > Candidatus Zymogenaceae bacterium. Next base: position 102,934 of record JAFGFE010000019.1, on the reverse strand, counting down.
TCCATTCGCCGTCTTCCCTCTCCAGTTTTATCTCCAGCAGATATCCGCCGCCGGAGCTGGGCACCACATCGCCGATTTCCTCCAGAGTCTCCCCGCCGGTAAATACCACCTTCACGGCCGCCTCGGCCCGATCCCCCTCCACGGTGATCTCGGTATCCCGGATGTACACATTGATGCGGTCGTACTGTCTGAAATAGACGAATAACAATCCCTTCAGGGCGTCCCGGTCGTTGCCGTACTCATCTTTGTATGAGTCCGATACGTGCTCGGTGACGCCCTTGATGTCCTTTTCAACGGCGGCCCGGGCGGCGCTCTCGATTATTCCCCGAATCAGATCCTCGTCCGAGAGACTCTTTCGGCACGAGACTACAGAGAGCATGATGGAAGCGACCAGGAGAAGGACGGCCGGGATGCGGAGCCGATGATGTAACGGAATGCTCATTGTTCCCCTCGCATATGAGGTACACCGATACGCTACCATGCTCCTCTATCGGTGTCAATTGAATACCCTCTTCGTCTTGACAGGGGTGTCGTGATTTGATACATCACGTATATAAAAATAATCGGCCTCTTTTAAGGAGTACGACATATGGCCATGAACAGATCCCTGATAGGCGCAACCTACGGACCCATCGACGGAGAAGTGGTGCCCCGGGAGGCGATGTACTACGCCCTTGCCACCAATGATGACAACGAGGCGTATATCGACGGCTCCCGGCCCGGCGGGACCGTCGCACCGCCGCTGTATGCAGTTAGCAAGGACCTGGGCGCCCTGGGGGTGCTGGAGGTGATCAAGGAGCCGGACCTGGGGCTCAACTGGGCCTATGTGGTTCACGGAGAGCAGTATTTCGAGTGGGAGCGCCCGCTTATTCCGGGAGCGAAGATGAAATCCTGGGCGACGCTCAAGGATATTATCGACAAGGGCACAGGGGAGCTTCTGGAGATAAAGGTCGACAGCTTTACCGAGGAGGATGAGCTGGTGGTCAGCCAGGTCATCGGCTTTTTCGAGAGAAATCCGAACGCCCCGAAAAAAAAGAAGGACAAAATCGAGGAGCCGAAGCGGGGCGAGGTCCTCTTTACCCAGGATATGCCGGTGAAAAAGGGACAGACATACATATACGCGGAACCCTCGGGCGATCACAACCCGATTCACGTGGATCCCGATTTCGCAGTCAAGGTGGGACTTGGGGGCATCATCCTGCAGGGACTGTGCACCATGGCGTTCGTCCAGAAAGCGGTGGTGGATAACGCATGCAGTAAAGACCCCACCCGTCTCAAGAAGCTGAAGGTGCGGTTTTCCCGGAACGTGCTGCCCGGAGACACGGTGACCACCACCGGCTGGCTCCGGGAAAGAAAGGACGGGAGACTGATCATCGATCTCGAGGCCCGGGTGGATCGAGGAGACGTGGTCATCCGGGACGCGTGGGCCGAGGTGGCGGAACAATAACGGCATAAAAATAGTCCGGCGAATCGCCGTGCCCCCATCACTTAGGGGCCGGTCGAATCCGGATACGATTCGGCTGCCAATTCACGGCGTTCCAAAGATGCGGAAATAACCGACGGTATCGTTCGAAATCGATGTGGTCGTGTGTTTCCCGGTTGATTTTATATTCGGGGTAATGTATATATAGTTTATAGATAATCACACAACAGGATCGAGTGATATGCAGTGGGACGCGCACTCTTTGAATGCAGTTATTCTGTACGCCGCCCTTGCGATCGGGGTGCCTCTTCTTCTCTACTTCCTTCTCTCCCGACGGTCGAGAATCATTTCCCCAGACTCTAACGCCGCCCGGTCTTTCCGCCCCACCTTTTTTACGCCGAGACATAAAAAAGCGCTTTATGCGTTCGCCGACTCTCGGGGATTGAGTATACAGCCCGAGGACACGGACGGCTCCCTCGCCCGGAGGTTTGTCGAGCAGATGAACCTGCCGGTACACGGCGATATCGAGGACATCATGAAGGTTCCCCTTCCCCAGGGGGAGGGGTATTTCTTTACCCAGAGCCCGGACGTTACCGACAGCGACAGCACCAGTGAAGGCACCCCGCGTCATTCCCTGGTCGTTTTTTCCCCTCTTCCGCTTTCCGGACGAACGTTCCTGACGCCGAAGTTTCCTTTGGGAGGTTCGGTGGGCAGGAAGATGATCGAGATGCTGCTGTCACACCTCTTCGGGGTACGGGACGTCTCGTTCGTCGAAACCGAGAGAGAATTCCCGGAATTCTCAAAAAAAGTCACCGTGTTTTCCGAGGATGAAGACGGTGCACGGGGGGTCCTGTTGAATGAGGAGATCACCTCTCTTCTCCTGGAGCTTCAGGGGAAGACGATCATCAACATGGCCGTAACTCCCGGCGGGCTGGCGATACACATCGAGCCGATGATAAAAAAGGTCGAACAGATCGAGGCGCTCGTTGGATGGTCTGAAAAAATAATCCGGGCACTGAGCGAACGATAGGCGAGTCGAACGCGGGACACGAAGCGGTTCCAATTACACCGGTGCGTGCAAGAGAGCGTACAGCGGCAGAAACCGTTTGAGAAAGGATACATGATGAAAAAGGCGATCGTGGTGCCGATAGTTGCGGTGATCCTGCTTCTTGTGATCGGATGTGTTGTGGTTCAAATACTGACCGTCTCCGATGGAAGCGCCTATCGGCCCGGAGAAGAAGTCGTCACGGGATTGAAGAACACCGAGCTGATCGACACGGGCGACGAACGTACCTTCGGCGACGGCTGGCTCCGGGTGGAGCGGGATAATTACGTGCTTCACCTTTCGGGCACCCCCTACGAGATGGGGTATCAGCACGGGATTCTCATGGCCGACGAGATCGCCGCCGGCGTCTTACCGATATTTTCTGACCCCATCGGGCACAATCCCTCCTTCGCGGACAAACCCGCCGTCCTGATAAAGCTGATCACCATGTATCTGGAAATAACCGTTTATCGCCCCATAGAAAAGAACACGCCCCCCGAATACCTGGAAGAGATCGCCGGCATCGCCGACGGCGCGGGTCTTTCCTACCGTGACGTGTTTGTGGCGAATTTTCTTTCGGACCTCTCCATGGCCATGGTGCCGGGGGTGATTGCCGAAAAGGCGCTTGATCTGGGTCTTGCCGCGGAAAACGTGGCGGAATGCTCCAGCTTTATTGCCGCAGGCACCGCCACTCTGGACGGCTCGCTCGTCTTCGGCCGCAACACCGATTATTCCGGCCAGGGTCGATGGGGGCGGTATCAGACCATCTTCTTCTACGAACCGGCGGACGGTCTTCGTTATGTGAAGATTTCCACCGCCGGCCTCATCAAGTGCAACTCCGCCATGAACGAGGCGGGGATCATCGTGGGGGGACACTTCATGGCTTTTGACGGGGCGCGGCCCGACGGGGTCTCGTTTACCGTCTTTGAAAACGAGATCATGCGAAAGGCGCACACCATCGACGACGCCCTGAAGATACTGGAAGACACGCCCCGGGGAGGGTGCTTCGCCCTGATGATCGCCGACGGAAAGGATGGCCGCGGGGTGGTGGCGGAATCTTCGCCGGAGGTGCTGGGGGTGCGGGAGATGGAAGACGATATCATTGCCCTGACGAATTACGCCACCACCGATGACCTTGAGCCGCGGGACCTGATGATCCGCTATAACCTGGTGATGCGAAACCTCGCCGGCAGGCATCTCCGCCTGAAAGAGCTTCTGCTCGAGCATCACGGGAAGGTCACGCCGGAGCTGGCGGCGCGCTTCATGAGCGATCATCACGATATCATCATGGGTCGGGAGCGAGGCACCGGCATCACGGTCTGTTCGGACAACAACGTCACCTCGGCGGTGTTCTCCCCGGGTGACGGCCGCTTCTGGGTGGCCACAGGAGAGGAGCCGGCGTGCACCAATCCATATGTGGGGTTTGACTTCGAGGCCGGGTTCTCGGGGGAGTTCACCCCCGTGGATCCGGAGATACTCGCCGGATACGAGTGGGAGGCGGATTATCGCCGGGAGGCCCTCACGGCGTATATGGAGGCGTATCTGGCCTACACGGATGATCCCGCAAACAAGGAGACGGTGCTTTCCTACCTCGCCGAGGCGATAACAATCGATCCGACGGAGCCGATCTATTACCGGATGGCGGGGAGGATTCTCATCCACCAGGGGAAGTACCGGGAGGCGCTGGGGGTGCTGTCTCGATCCCTTGAGTTTCTCCAGTCCCCCAATGAGCGAGCCCAGACGTACCTGCTGCTGGGACAGGCCTATGATATGGCCGGAAAACGGGAGAACGCCGTCACCATGTACGAGGAGGTTATCGCGATGTCCGAGAACGGCGGCGAGGATTATTTTTCATCCATCAATTACTTCGTCGCGGCACTCGCCCGGATGGGCATGGAGACCCCGTTTACACCCGAGGACCTGGATACGGTCCCCATTGCCTTTTCCCTGGAGAGCGGGTTTGAATAGGCCCTTTTGTTGAGTGATGGGTTTCTAATCCCCACAGACACCGGGGTGTGTGAGAATAAGAGAGCGGCGTGAAACGATCGGAAATCAACACCATTATCACCGAGAGCATCGCCTTTTTCAGACGGCACCGTTTCTTTCTTCCCCCCTTCGCCTGGATCAAGCCGGACGAGTGGAAGGCGATGGCAAAGGAGTATGAATCCGCGATTGGGGCGGGCCTGGGCTGGGACGTGACCGATTTCGGCCTGGGGAGATTTTCCGAGACGGGGTTGTTGCTCTTTACCCTGAGGAACGGCGTTCCAAAGGCGCAAAACGACCAGGCGAAAACCTACTGCGAAAAGATCATCCACCTGAGGGAGGGCCAGGAGTGCCCCTCCCATTATCACACATCGAAGATGGAAGACATCATCAACCGGGGCGGTGGGGAGCTTCTCTTTCGCCTGTATTGGGCGGGAGCGGACGGCCGGTCCTACTCGGATTTGGAGATCAGTATCGAGGGGGACGGCCGGACGGTCACGTGCGAGGCGGGGGGAGTGATAAGGCTTGGGCCGGGGGAAAGCCTGACCATCCCGCCGTTTCTCTATCACAGCTTCTGGGCCGAGGGTGAGGACGTGCTGGCCGGGGAGGTCTCCCGGGTCAACGACGATGTGACGGACAATTTTTTTTATACCGACCTTCCGAGGTTTTCGGATATCCAGGAGGATGAGCCCCCCGAATATCTCCTGGTGCATGAGCTGAGTAAATTTCTCTCCTGATTCCGGAGGTCTAGGGGAAGGGATGGGAAGGGAATGCGCACCGGGATTTTTTCGGTGCATTGAGAAAAAAATCGAATCAATAAAAAGCCGGCATCCGCAAATTCGGGTGCCGGCTCCTTTTATCTGATATTTGGATGTGATGTCATCGGTTTCTCAACAGGCGTTCCAGCACCAGGCCCACCACGATCATCAGGGCGCCCGCGAAGATAAAAAGGGCCGAGCGGCCCACCTCCTCGAAGAAGAGGTCGGTAAAGCGGGTGAGGATATTGAGGGTGAGGAAGATCGCCCCGAAGGTGACGAAGGAGCGGTCTTTTTTTATCCCGCCGAAGACGATGGTGGCGATATTGGCGAGGAAAAAGAGACCGGTGAAGAGGATAAGCTCCATGGTGTCCCGGGAGCCGAACAGCTCAAGATCACGACCGAACAGGGAGAGCATCCAGAGCGACGTATTGAGGAACAGAAATCCCATGAAGTAGTAGACCCGATCGAAATAGTCGAATCCCCGTCTGACGGCGTCGATGAACTTCTCCTGAATGAATCCGGCGAGGATGACCAGGGGGCTTGCCAGGGCGATGTAGGTGTGGCTGTTGACGCCGCCCTTGACGAAGGGGAGCCACCCCCAGAAGCCGCCCCCGATGTACGCCAGGTAACTGAACAGGGAGATGATTGCCAGAATCAGGACCAGGTGGTTGGCGAAAAAATAGGCCAAGACGAAGTAGATCGCGGTGGCGATGAAGAGGATGTAGGACGCCGCGGGCAGAGGCTCGCCGAACATCTTGTTGATGCTGACGATATCCAATCCCAACAGAACCGCCGCGATGAAGATGACCACACCGCCGAACACCGGCGACGGGCCCTTGCCGTCGTCGTAGAGGCGGTTCCCCCAGATGATGCCCCCCAGCGCCAGGACCGTGAGGATGACCGACGTGAAAAACCATCGCCCGAAGAGATCCAGCACCAGGGACACGAAGCCCAGGGCGACCACGACGCCGCCCAGGATGATGATATACTGGGCGGTGGGGTCCTTTCGCGATGAGCCGCCCTTTTTCACGGGAACATTTTTAGTCATGTTTCGATTGTATCCTCTCGAGTCTCCGATTACAACGGATAATTTACCATGATTCTCTGGTTTCCCACCGAAACTCAACGGGGAGGTCCGTTTTGCTCAGGATAACCCCGTGATACGGCTGGGTGAGAGCCGCCGTCACGGCGGCGTCTTCCGGCGGCTCGAGCATGAGCACGTGAACCTCCAGACCGCCGTCGACGGCGACGATCCGCTCGATCGCCACGTCATACCCCCCCGACGGCATCACCCCCGAAGAGACGAAGATGACGGTTGTCGTCTCAAAATCGATGGAGGGTGCTGTGGGAGTCGGAAAGTCGCCCCGGACGATCATCTCCCACACGGAGAGAAAGCCGTCGTCGTCGTTGATGATCAGTGCCGTTCGCTCGACGATGCCGTTCGCATGCCATCCCGTAAGGATCGTCTCGAACGGTATCGTCTCAGGGGCGGCGGGATCGGGTTCCTGCGCCGCGCCGCGGCCGAAAAGACACAGACACACCGCGCAGAGCATCATAAGAAGAAAGATGCGTTTCACGGCTGATCCCCCTTTCGCGACAGGATAATAGTCAGGTTTGTCTGCCCGTCGTCGGTCCACGTGATTGCGTCCGCCGTCTCCCAGGCGGAGAGGTATTGGGCCAGCTCCCGGTACGACAGGGCATCGTCCTCTTCAACGACGCTTCCCGAAAAACCACATTCCGAAAGCAGGGAGGTGAAAACATCCACCCCTGCGGGAGCCTCGATCAGGGCCGCGGGCCTGAGATGAAGGGAGAGAATGATCCCGGGGGTTGGGTGTGGATCGACGGTGTTGTTTTGGATGAAGCGGCGATGGGCGAGGATGTCCCCCGCATCCCGGCCGATGATGAGAAGACCGTCGTCGGCGGTGAACACGATACCCTCGCCGTGTAACACGCCGGTTGTCATGGTCACGTCGTCCACGAGACTCAGGGAGGTCGGCGCACCGGAGGCTTCCAGGGTGTTTTTTAGAAGCGAATCGGCGTCCGGCCCGGCCGCCCCCCCTATCGCCGGATGCAGGACGCCGGGAGTTTCGCCGGCCAGGAGGATTGCCGAGCAGCCGTGTGGGAAGAGACGTGGAAAAAGCCCCGCATTTTCCTCCCCCGCCGTCAGGAGTCCTTCGCCGATAATCAGCGAGAGGAGTTCCTCATTGATATATCGGAACTCGGGGGCGGCGGGCGGGGTCCGGGGGGCGTCGCCGTCCGTGTCACGAGCGGCGTTCAGCACGAGGGATTCCCCCTCCCATGTCGCACAGAAAAACACCGGAGACGGTTTTGCGGCCCCCCCTCCGCCGAGCAGGTGGAGGAGTATAGGGTCGGCTGCATCGTCTTTTACGAGTCCCCCCAGCCCCTCCCGGGAGAATCCCCAGACGCAGGCTTTTTCCGCTCGGAATCGCTCCAGCTTTTGCCGGATCGGCTCATCCGCCGTCGATGCGGTCTCTTCCCCGGTCAGAAGGTCAAGGGCGGACTCAAACAAATGCCGGTCGCTGGAGAAGACGAGGAGGTCATTGTCGAAGGTGTAAAAGAGCGTCGGCGCTTCATCGGATTCAATGGAGATCTCCCGAACGGTCATGTCCCGAAAGGGGATCCGGTCGATGTGCATCTGTTCATCGATGAAAATGATAAACTGCTCCAGAAACACCACCGTCGGGTGCACCCGGGAGACGAAGAGAACCGCCGGATCGTCGTTCGATGGATAGACCGCCAGTGCCGACTCGTACCCGAGGAGATAGAACAAGAGCTCCGGGGAGATCTCCTCCAGGTCAAACGTATCGGTGATGGCCCCCCGGACGGGGCCAAGGTCCGCCGTCGTCGCATTTATGAGTGACAAAAAGCGGGAGCCGCGGGTGACGGCGTCCTCCCCCATCTCCTCCCACACGCCCGCCATGTCCCGGGTTACGATGAGAATGTCGGGGCCTTCGGGGATAAAACCCTCCACCTCCATGACCACCGGCGGCGGGCGGAAAAAGGCCGTGTATATAATCGCCGTCGCTCCCGCGAGGCAGACGAGTATAAGGATGACAACGAGAAGGCGTTTCGTGCGTTTTTTCATATGGCAAAACGAAAGAGGTTCATGTGATTCCCGATGAATTCAAAAACGGGGCCGCGCGCAAATCACGCGCGGCCCCGTTTGCTGTTACTATTCGGCTTCGGCTTCCGGGGAGATGATCAGGATGTACGCCGCGTCATCCATCACTCGATCTTTATCCAGGACAAAGGGCCGATACGAGACCGTGCGCCACAAAAGGGCCTGATCGTCGTAGTGGGGACTCATGAAATTGCCGGATATCCCCGCCGGGATCACCCTGAGTGAGTTGTTGATATCTCCCAGGTCGAAGATATAGCGCTCCGACGCGCCGTGATAGACCCCCCAGGGATCGGTGATGTGATACGGGGCGGGGTTGACCGTCGCCCAGCTCCCCCACAGGGGATAGGGTCCGATGTTCATACACATGCCCAGCAGTTTCGACTCGACCCCGAAGGCGTGATACAGTGTCAGGGTATGCAGCTCTCCCCACTCCCATTTGTCCGGATCGCCTCCCATCTCGGATTCCAGGAGGGCTACGGCGTTCAAAAAGCTCATCCTGATCATATCGTTCATGTCTTCGATTTCATCGGTGGCGGGGTCGTCGAACCAGATCGACTCCCCCCGATCGATCATGTCCCTGAGGGCGTTGAAGGCGATGTAATAGTTATCTATATAGTGAAGATAGAGCTCGTCCCCCAGCCGGTTTTTGAAGGTGTTTTCCATCATGGAGTTGACGGTTGCGTGGAAGATACTGCATGCAGCGCTTTCCACCGTGGCTTCATAATCCCAGGAGGCCAAAAGCTCCAAGGCCCGTGCCTCGGTGTCGGTAAGCTCCGCATCCGAAAGAGCCGCCTCCATCACCGGCACCCACTCCCGGGCCAAAAGCACCAGGACGTCGGCGTGCATCCTCTGCATATCCACGATCCCCAGCGTCTCTTTTTCTTCCATCATCTCTGAAATACGTGAAAACCGGTCCGGCATGGCGTAATAGTTGGATATCAGATAGGGGTAGTCGTCGCCTGTATGTTTGTTGTTCGCGGTGGCGATCCACCCTCTCGGGGGATTTTTCGTGTGAGGCTGTCTATCGGTGGGAACGTACCCCCGCCACTCGTAGCGGTCGTCCCATCCGGGGAGAGGCAGGATGCCCGGATTCCAGTTTCCGCTGTACTCGAGGATCGGCGGCTCGCCTCCCTCGGGAACGGGGTAGAAAAGCGGGGTGCCGTATTCGGCGCCGCCGCGGATCGGAATGCCCACCGACGCCCAGTAGCCGATGTTTCCCTCATCGTCGGCATAGACGATATTCTGGGCGGGACACTTGAAGTATTCGATGCCCTTCTCGAAGTCTTCGACGCTCTCGGCCCGATTGAAGTGATAGAGCGCCGTCGCCACGCCGAAAAGCTCAGTCGCCGTCCAGCGCATGGCCAGGGCGTAGCCCTCCGGCTCGTCCTGTACGTTCACGTCGTTGACAATGGGACCGTGCCGGGTGATTCTAACGGTGTAGGTCACCGGGTCGCCGTCTTTCACCGGTATGGTGTGCTCGACGAGTTCCATTTCCTCCCACTCACCCTCGTAGTAATACCGGTTCGGATCGTTCGGGTCGATGATCTCCATGTAATAATCCGAGTCGTCGGCCATGACGTTGGTGAATCCCCAGGCCACATGCTCCGTGGCGCCCACGGTAATAACCGGTATCCCCGGCGGCATCACGCCGGAGACGTTCATGTCCGGCGTCGTTATGTGCGCCTCGTACCATATCCCCGGCGCCCCATGGCCCAGGTGCATGTCGTTTGCCAGTATCGGCATGCCGGTATCCGACTTTTCGCCGGAGATGACCCAGTTGTTGCTGACGCCGCCCCCCTCGGTGCCGGTCAACGTGCGGGCGTCGGCGAATACATTCAGGAGGTTCAGGGAGGTGTCGGCCCCGGCGAAGGGAAGGCCCGTCATGATGAAGGGGGCGTCGTCGGGATACTCGACGATGATCTCTCGGGCGGCCTCCTCTCCCACCGCGTTGATGATGGCGTAAAACAGAAGCTCTGTATTGAATGAGCTGTTCAAATCCCACGCCATCAGATAATACGCTGCGGCGCAGTCCGCCGGCTGCCAGGGCTCCGGTTCGTATCCGAGGAGGGTGAATTCCACCGGCAGGGGGCCGTTTCGGTTTTCCAGGTAGAAGTTGACCCCGTCGGCGAAGGCTTCCATCGCTTCGGCGATTTCCGGGGGATACTGCTCGTACATTTCGTCGATGGGGGTTTCGGCGGTGATGGTCAGAAAGAGCTTATCCGCCCCCAGGGCCCCCTCCCCCAGAATTTCCGACAGCCGACCGCGGATGGCCCGCCGGATGATATCCATCTGAAAGAGCCGATCCTGGGCGATGGCGTATCCCATAGCGAAATACGCGTCGTAATCGGTTTGGGCGTAAATATGGGGCATGCCGTAGGAATCCCTGACGATTTCCACCGTGTCCGAGAGGCCCGGGGCGGAAAGCTCGCCGTCGTATTTGGGAAGGGTTGATTTCAGATATCCACATACGCCGAGACAGGCGACAATGATCACCGCGACCAGGACCCAGGCGATTGTTTTAAAAGCTTTCATGGGTATGTCTCCTTGAAATGATATGAAGGTATGATATTGTGTGAGAAGGACTTTCTGCATGCATCCGGCGGCGTGTCGGAATCGTTGAACGATGAGGGCCCCGGGGTGCTCGTCTGCAAGCCTCGCTCAGCCTCGGGTGAAGATCCGATATCCGGTCGAGCAGGACGTGGCGGGAATATACCCATACGCCGCGCGCCATTTATTGTAAAGAGAAGGGTAATGAAAGTCAATTACGAAAACAGGGACGTTCCATTCATACGGTAACGGACGGGGACGAATACCGCCCCATCCCGGGTGATACAAAAGAAATGACGTGCGCACGGGCATAAAAACGTTCATAAGGTGAGTTGCCCCTTTCACTTGACATGAGCCGATGAATGCTGTATAATCCTCTGACTTTGGGAAGGGCGATGGAATAGCGTTCCTGTCCAAATAACCCGTAAGGTTTTCTTCTTCTGATTCACATAAGGTGTGTTTTATGCTCTGCCGGGAGGAGGGTAAATCGATTCTCACGTTTGACAATGCCTGATTGTTCGGACCGATTCGATTGTTCGGCTTCGAATTGAAAATTTTAATTGATCACGCATCGATGTGAAGGCAGAAACCTCCAAGAGAGTTCCCGCCGAAGACGACACCCGCCTTCTGACTGTTTCCAGCTCATGCACTGTACAACAATTCCGTCGCACCAGTGATGTCCTTCTTTTGCGACGGCACGGAACGAGGTATAGGTATGTCCCCTGAGTTTCACATAGCGCTGTGTCTCCACTTTCACCAACCCCACTTCCAGCTCAGGACCGTTCGCGATCAGGTCTTCGCCAACTGCTACTACCCGATGATGGAAATGCTCGAGGGCGTCGACGATCCCAAGGGCGATCTGAAACTGAACTTTCACGTGTCCGGGCCCCTGATAAACTATTCGTTTCGCAACGAGCGGTCGTTTCTGGACCGCATGAAGGGACAGGTCGAGCGGGGGGTGGTTAAGATCGTGGGCGGACTCATCGATGAGTCATTTCCCCAGCTTTCCTCCCGCATAGACGATACGTATTTTCAGATGGTACGCTACGGCATCGCCACCCAGCAGGCCTTCGGCGTGCAACCCCAGGACTGGGACGGGTTTCATATCGTCGAGCGGGAGCTGGGGGAGGTGCTGCTCTACCAGATGGGCATGGCGATGGAGGACCTGGGGACGGTGCCCATCTATTACCTGGATGTGGAGACGTTCTATACCTCCTATTCCACCGCCGCCGCCGACGAAAACCTGAGCCTCAAGCATTTCGGTGTGGTCGATCCGGCCCAGAACTCCACGCTTCCCTATTTCCCCGCCGAGGCGATGCACGCGGTCTATCGCGACGAGATTATCGGCAAGCCCTTCTTCGTGGCGCCCATACACAGCGAGCTGCGTTATTTTCTCCTGAAACGAAAGCCGATATTCGGTCCCGATCCCATCTGCACGCCGAAGCAGTATCTGGAGATGATCAGAAACAAGGCCCACGCCGCCGGCGAGCTGATCACGAAGAAGGCCAATCGCGAATTTCCGCCGTTGATGTTCATCTTCAACGACGCCGAGCTCTTCGGCCAGTGGAGCAACGATCCCGTGGGAGACCGGGCCTGGATGGAGGAGTTTTTCACGCTCGTGATGAGCGACTCCGAGGCGTCGTTTACCACGCTTCGGGAGTATTACGAGCGGTATGGATATGTTGATACCTATCCCATCAAGAGCAGCACCAGCTATCAGGAGTTTGAAAACTGGACGATGAAACGGGGGATCCGCGGCGTGACCTTTGCGGACCCGAAGTTGAGAAGGGTCATCTCGTGCCTGAGGGACCTGGAGAAATCCCAGGAGCGGGTGGAACAGGTGGTGCTCGATCGGGTCAACCGAGAGGTGGAGGGGATGATCCCGACCATTATCATGGACGAGATCACCCCCCGGGTTCTGGCGTCGAGAAAACGCTACGACCTTATTCGTATCTTCATGGCCCAGTTCTATCCGGAAAAGGTGCTCAAGGCCTACGACCTGATACACACCATACGAAATCTCACCTATCAGGAGGACCCGAGGTGGGCGTCCCGCCATCCCAACTTCGGCTCCTGCACCTACTACGATCTGACGGGCCTGGCCTACATCGCCGTGGCGGACCGCCTTGCCGATTACCTCTTCGCCGAGCTCTCCGAAACGTGGGGATCGTTTCCGAAAACGGCAATGGAGATAGTGGACTGGGATTACGACGGAAACGACGAAGTGATCATCAATAACGACCAGCAGTCCCTGGTGATTTCCAAGATGGCGGGAACCGTCATTCATCACCAGATGCACTCCCCCTATTTCAAGGGCATGGATTTTGAAAAGATACTGGCCGTCGCCGAGACCCTCGTTACCGAGATGCCCATGTTTCCGGCCACCGGTTTTTACAGCCAGTGTCTGCTCCATACCGAGCCGGACAGCGACCTGTGCGTTACCCTGGAAGAGGATTCCCGGGTCGAATACTGCCGGGACGCGTATCGGGCCAATTTCACCGCCCGGGATGATGACGGCGTCGTTTCGGTCATCGGCTCGTTTGACTATGTGATTTTCGACCTGGATGACTACCGGGTGGATGACGATACCATGCAGGTGACGCTGTCGGCCAGGCAGCCTTTGACGATGCCCGACGGGAGGATACTTGAGGCGACCCTCGCCAAAACGTTCAGCGTCACCGAGGACAGCTTCTCGGTCACCTTTGAGATCACGAAGGAAACCGATCCCGACGATCCGGTGTGGCAACAGGTTCGCTTCGTGCCGGAGCTGGTCAATTCCGTCACCCCCGCCGACGACATCGACGGGCGGCTGGACTCCTTCGTCAAGCTCAACACCAACGGCCGGGATCAAAAGATCGCGCTGACCTATCATGTCACCATATTTCCCCCCGACGGCGTCAGCTTCTACCAGAAGGAATATACCGAGACCATTTTCGCCCCCCTGTCGTTTCAGTACGTCCTGGGGGTCAAAACGCCGTATTACGGCTCCTTTTATGATATCCACACCTACCGAATGACTGAGAACACGTCGAAGCTGATCGATGATATCGAGATCGCGCCGGCGGTCCACCATTTTTACAAGGGATATGTTTTCGACGATCATTCCAGGCTCGGCTATCACCAGTCCGGGGCGAAGATATCCCCGTTTTTGAAGCTCGGGCCGGGAAAAACAATCCGATTTGAGGTGACCCTCACCCGGGAGATCGTCGAGATTCAGCCCGATGACGATCTCAAGGAAGGGAGCTTCCCGCTTATTCGCTATGGTGAGGAATCGGTGTGAGAGACACACCGCCTGCATATGTGGCCTTTCTCTGGCACATGCACCAGCCGAATTACCGCGATCCGCACACAGGGGATTTCGTGCTGCCGTTTGTCAGGCTTCACGGCGTCAAGGGCTACTATGACATCATCAGACTGGCCGAGGAATATCCCCGGATGCGGGTGACCGTCAATCTGGTTCCTTCCCTCATCGAGCAGATCAACCAGTACGCCCGCTCGTCGGCCCGGGATCTCTACGGTGATCTGAGCCTGATCGATCCGGGGGATCTGTCCGAGACCCAACGCTACTTCATCATCAGGAACTTCTTCATGAACAGGTGGGAGACCCATGTCAGGCCCCACCCGAGATACCGGGAGCTCCTGGTGCTCCGGGGGAACAATCCGATGCGGGAGGACCCGCAAACGGTTGTCTCCCGTTTTTCGGATCGCGACATCTTAGACCTGCAGACCTGGTTCAATCTGAGCTGGTGCGGGTATTTCGCTCGTGCGGACTATCCCGAGATCACGAGGCTCTTGGAGAAGGGGAAGGACTTCACCACAGACGACAAGAGTGCGGTGATCGACGTCCACCAGTGCATCATGGAGCGGCTTTTGGGCCTCTATAAAAGCGCCGCGGACGATGGTCGTGTGGAGCTCTCTACCAGTCCGCAGTATCATCCCATCCTGCCGCTTCTGGTGGATACGGAGTCCGCCCGACGGGCGATCCCCGGGGTGGAGCTTCCCGGGAGATTCGCCCACCCCGAGGATGCGGACCTTCAGATCAGGAGGGGACGGGCGCTGTTTGAAGAGACCTTCGGCTTTTCGCCCCGGGGCATGTGGCCGCCGGAGGGGTCGGTATCGCCGGAGGTGATACCCCTGGCTGTGGACAACGGATTTGCATGGATGGCCACGGACCAGGACATCCTGTTTCATTCCGAGTGCCAGGGGACGGGGAACGAAAAGGACATCTATCTGGCCCACCGGGCGGCCCACGACGGCCGGGAGATCGGTGTGGTGTTTCGCGATCGGAATCTTTCCGATCTCGTTGGTTTTTCCTACGCACAGAGTCCCCCCGAGGCCGCGGCGGAGGACTTTTTGCGCAGGGTTGAAAACATCGCCCGGGAAAAGAGAAAACATCCCTCCCTGGTGGCGGTGGTTTTAGATGGGGAAAATCCATGGGAGGGCTACATGGACGGGGGAGAGGCGTTTCTTCGCACCGTATACGGGCGGCTTTCCGATGGGAATCATTCCTCTGCCGGCTCGATTACCATCGGGGAGTACGTTTCGTCATATTCGCCCCATTCTCGGATCGCTCCGCTCTTTTCCGGGTCGTGGATCAATCACAGCTTCGGTATTTGGATCGGCCATCCGGAGGAGAACCGGGCGTGGGACCTGGTGTCGCTGGTCCGCACGTATCTGAAAGACAAGGAACGGGAGGGCGCCCCGAAAGACGCCCTGGATGTCGCATGGGAGCGGCTTTTGGCCGCCGAGGGGAGCGACTGGTTCTGGTGGTTCGGTGACGATTTTCATTCCGACACCGAGGAGGAGTTCGACGCCCTCTTCCGCGGATACCTGGCCGGGGTGTTCGAGGCCTTCGGGGAAGATCCGCCGGTTCTTTTGAGCATTCCCATCAAGCGGACGTCCCGCCCCCTGGAGATCAGCCAGCCCCTGGGATTTATCCACCCCGATATAAACGGGAGGGTGAATGACTATTACGAGTGGGTCAACGCGGGTTTTTACGAGGTGGGATTCGGCTCGGGCTCCATGTACGGCGGCGCAGAGGTGGTCGGCGGCCTCTATTTCGGTTTCTCCCTGGAAAACTTCTATTTCAGGATGGACCCGGTGAACGATGACGTGTTCGACGGTTCCCTGAGGGCCTATGTGATCATCCGGGGAAAGCGGACTTACCGGGCGGTCTTTCCGCTCGTTCGGGGCGCGGATGAATACACCCTGTCGGTTTATGACACCGCCTCGACCTCCCGCGACATCGAGGTCAGAAGGGGCGTGAGTATCGACCGGGTGGTGGAGATGGAGATCCCCTTTCGATCCATGGACCTGGAATCCGGGGATCGATTCACCTTCTCCGTTGAGGTCAGGACCGACGGGGTGACCATCTGTCGCTGTCCCCGAAGGGGGTTTTTGCAGACGGAGGCGCCCGGGGAGGATTTTGAGCGTTTGAATTGGAGTGTGTGAGGGATCGTCCGATGAGCGTAGACCTGATGCTGTGTATACACAACCACCAGCCGGTGGGCAATTTCGGCTGGGTGTTCGAGGAGGCCTTCGATCGGTCCTATGGCCCCTTCCTGGAGGTCCTCGAGGACTACCCCGACATCACGATCACCCTGCACAACACGGGCCCTCTGCTTGACTGGATGGAGGAGAACCGACCGGAATATCTCGACGCCGTCAGGCGGCTGGTCGAGAGAGGACAGGTGGAGGTGATGGGGGGCGCGTACTTCGAGCCGATCATCTCCATCATTCCGGAAGAGAATGCCCGATCCCAGATTCGCATGATGAGCGATTATATTGAAAAGCGCTTCGGCACGCGGCCTCTCGGGATGTGGATGGCGGAACGGGTGTGGGAGCCGGGCCTGCCCCGGATCACCGCCCCCGAGGGGGTGCTCTACACCCTGCTCGACGACAATCACTTCCGCGCCTCGGGCCTGGGTGACGATGATCTCTTCGGCTATTACATCACCGAGTACGCGGGGTGTGCTCTCAGGATTTTTCCCATAGACAAGACGCTGCGCTATACCATCCCCTTTCGCGAGCCGGAGGAGACCATCGAGCGGCTCCGGCACATCGCCAAAACCCGGCCCGGCGCCGGGGTGACGTACGGTGATGACGGAGAAAAGTTCGGCGTCTGGCCCGGGACCTACGAATGGACCTTCGAGGAGGGGTGGCTTCGGCGCTTCTTCGACGCCCTGATGGAAAACAGCGACTGGATCCGGCTCAGGACGCTGTCGGATTACGTTCTGTCCACACCGCCCACGGGACGGGTCTATCTTCCCGCCGACAGCTATGTGGAGATGATGGAGTGGGCGCTGCCCGCCCGCACCGTCCTCAGTCTCCTGGACGTGAAGGAGCGGCTCAAGCGGACCGACTTCGGTGATGAGGCGGCCCCCTTCGTGCGGGGCGGCGGCTTCAGCAATTTCCTGGCCAAGTATCCGGAATCAAACGCCATGCACAAGCGGATGCTGTATGTCGGCCGTATGGTTTCAGAGATGAAGGGGAAAAAGAAGGAAGAGGCCCAGCGGCACCTCTTGGCCGCCCAGTGCAACTGCGCCTACTGGCACGGCCTGTTCGGGGGGCTCTACCTGAATTATCTGAGAGACGCGGTCTATCGCTGCCTCTCCCGGGCCCAGGTCCTGGCCGAGGGGAAGGCCGGGCCGTCCCTGTCCGTCTCCGATTTCGATCTGGACGGGAACGATGAGGTGATGATAGAGACCCCCGACATCTCTGTGGTGATCGCACCGGCGGTCGGGGGATCGATGTCGTTTCTGAATCTGAAGGTGTATCACTTCAATCTATCCAACACCAAGTCCCGCGTATTCGAGGCCTACCACGAGGAGGCGAGACGGGCCGTGGAGAAACACCGGACATCCGACGGGGCCGCCCCGGAGTCGATCCACGACGCCATGACCGTCGATGAGGAATTGTTCGACCTCTTCTGTTACGACGACGTTCCCCGATACTCGTTCCTCGACCGTCTATTCGAGAGGGTGCCGTCCCTGGACGGGCTCGTGGAGAACCGCGCCGTCGATATCGGGGGATTTTCCCGGTCGATGTACGTTCTCACCGATCACCGGATAGAGGACGGCCGCATCACCGTTTCGGTGCGGGGCGGGGGGGTCATCTCCTCCGGCCGGGGGGAGCATCCCGTGACGATCACCAAGACATATGCCGTCCACACGAAGAAGCCCGAGATCGCGGTCTCCTATTCCCTGGAATCGGTGAAGGATGCAGGGACGCTGTTTTTTGCCCCGGAGATGAACCTCACGCTTTTGGGGGGCGACGATCCGCAGAGGTACCTGCTGTTTCCCGGTGGTGCAAGGACGCGGCTTTCCCAACGGACTGAGGCTAAGGATGTGAGTGGATTCTCCCTGGTCAATGAATTCGACGGATTTGCGGCCGATGTACAGACCTCGTCACCCGTAACGATCCTGGCTTACGGGGTGGAGACGGCGTCGCGCAACGAGGAGGGGCTGGAGAGGACCTATCAGGGCAGCGCCCTCCTGCCGATTTTCACCGTTGATTTTTCACTCGCAAACGTCGTACACTGTACGGTAGAAATGAAGGTTCGAGACCTCTCGATTTTGACTGGAAAGGAGGCGTAACCGGCATGACGCATACAGGGGAATTTTCGTTCGTACTGCATTCGCATCTCCCCTACGTGTTGTCCCACGGCAGTTGGCCCCACGGCACCGACTGGCTCTTCGAGGCGGCGGCGGAGACCTATATCCCGCTTTTGGACGTCTGCTATCGGCTCGCTGACGAGGGCATACACGGGGGCATCACTCTGGGGATCACCCCGATCCTCGCCGAACAACTCGTCACCTCCATCTTCGCCGATGGATTCATCGACTACCTGACTCAGAAGATCGAGGCGTCGGAAAACGACATGACCGATTTCTCCCGCCGGGGTGAGCGTACGATGGAGGACCTCGCCCGGATGTGGCGGGACTATTTCCAGGGGATACTCAGAAGCTTTACGGAGAGATACAACCGGGACATCATCGGCGCCTTTCGAAAGCTCCAGGACGAGAATGTCATCGAGATCATCACCTGCGCCGCCACCCACGGCTACCTGCCGTTGTTGGGATACGACGAGGCGGTGCGGGCCCAGGTTCGGCAGGGTGTCGCCACCTACCGGCGCCACTTCGGCGTCGATCCAAGGGGGATCTGGCTGCCCGAATGCGCCTATCGTCCCGCGTACCACTGGGAGTTCCCCGTCGAGGGGGCGGGCGCGGCGTACGATCGGTCGGGCGTTGAGGAGGTGCTCTTCGAAAACGGGATCAATTACTTCATCATCGACTCGCACCTGTTGGAGGGGGGCAAAGCCGTCGGCGCCTACCTGGAACATTCTGGGGAGCTGAAAGCCATGTGGGACCGCTTCCTGGCGGAGGTCCCCGGGACGACGGTCGATACACCGCGGCGGCCCTACGATTCGTACCTCGTCTCGTCCGGCGGGTCGATGAAGACGGCCTCGGTCTTCACCCGGGACCCGAAGACCGCCCTGGTGGTCTGGAGCGGGGAGCACGGCTATCCCGGCGACGGGAATTACCTCGACTTTCACAAGAAGCATTTTCCCGGAGGCAATCGCTACTGGCGGGTGACCGGCCCCAAGGTGGACATGGGGGACAAGGAGGTCTATCGGCCCGAGTTCGTCCAGGGCCGCATCAACGAGAACGCCTCCCATTTCGTCGGGCTGGTGTCCAAGACGTTGTCCGAGTACCGCGATCAGACCGGCAGATATGGGATCGTGACGGCGCCGTACGACTCGGAGCTGTTCGGCCACTGGTGGTTCGAGGGGCCGATGTTCCTCTATCGGGTGCTGAAAGAAATACACGACAGCCCGAACGTATCGTTAACGACCCTCTCGACCTATTCCGAAAAATATCCCCCCCGGACCGTGGTATCGCTCCCCGAGGGATCCTGGGGCGAAGGCGGTTTTCACTGGATATGGTTCAACGACTGGACGAAATGGACCTGGAAGCACATCTATGAGGCTGAGGAGCGGATGGTGACACTCGCCGGGGATCATGGGGGCACCGACGATCCGGGGCTTTCCCGGGTGCTGCGCCAGATGGGGCGGGAGCTCCTCTTGATGGAGAGCTCCGACTGGCAGTTTCTCATCTCCACCTGGGCGGCCCGGGATTACGCGGAGATGCGTTTTTCACGGCACAGCGAAGACTTCAACCGTCTGTACGGCATCGCGCGAACCATCATAGAGGGAGGGACGCCCCATACCGGGGATTGGGAGTTTGTGGGCGATATGGAAAAGCGGGATATTGCCTTTGGGGACCTTGACGTATCACTCTGGCGCGCATGACGGCGAAGGAGAAAAAGAGATGCCGGAACTGAGAAAGGATCCCATCATCGATCGGTGGGTCATTATATCGACGGAACGGGGAAAGCGTCCCATAGACTTCGAGGAGAAGCAGGAGGAGAAAAAGGGCGGATTCTGCCCCTTCTGTTCCGGAAACGAGGACAAGACTCCTCCGGAAATCACGGCCATTCGGGATCAGGGCACCAAGCCGAACACCCCCGGCTGGTCCCTCAGGGTGGTGTCCAACAAGTTCCCGGCGCTGGTGGTGGAGGGAGATCTCGAACGCCAGGGGGAGGGGATGTACGACAAGATGAACGGCGTGGGGGCGCATGAAGTGATCATCGAAACGCCCGATCACGACAAGACCCTGACGGACCTTTCGCTTGATAAAATCACCGATGTCATGCGGGCCTATCGCCATCGAATCGCCGATCTGAGAAAGGACGTGCGGTTTCGATTCGTGATGGTCTTCAAGAATCAGGGCAGCATCGCCGGGGCCTCCCTGGAGCACTCCCACAGCCAGCTGATCGCCCTGCCGGAGGTGCCCGTCGCCGTCATCCGGGAACTCAACGGCTCCCAGAGATACTTCTCGTACAAGGAGCGATGCGTCTTCTGCGATATCGTTACCGAGGAGCTGAGGGCCAGAGAGAGGCTGGTGTGTGAAAATCCTCTGTTTATTGCGGTCGCTCCCTATGCGCCCCGCTTTCCCTTCGAGACGTGGATCATCCCACGGGGGCATCTTCCCCGGTATGAGGAAAGCCCCGAGGAGACGTATGAGTCTCTGGCGCAGATTCTGGGGGAACTTTTGCGGCGGCTCAACAGCGCCCTGAGGAATCCGCCCTATAATTATATCATCCATACCGCCCCTTTTAACGATCCCCGGCGGGAGGATGTTGGGCATTTCTATCACTGGCATATCGAGGTGATACCGCGACTGACCAAGGTGGCCGGCTTCGAGTGGGGGTCGGGCTTTTACATCAATCCCACGCCCCCGGAGCAGGCGGCGAGTTTTTTACGGGAGGTGGAGCTATGAGAATCGTCATCGTCAGTCCCGAAGCGGTGCCGTTTGCAAAAACCGGCGGGCTGGCCGACGTGGCCGGCGCCCTTCCCGGTGAGCTTGCCGAACTGGGGCATGAAGTGCGCCTGGTTATGCCGCTGTACCGCATGGTGCGGGATCGGGGATTCGCCCCGCCCGCGATTGACAAAACCGTCCGGATTCTCGTGGGAGAGAGAACGGTTGAAGGCTCCATCCATGTAATGGAAAGCCCGAATCCGGATGGGCGATTCACGACGATCTTCATTGGGAACTCTGAATTCTTCGACCGGGAGGGGTTGTACGGGATAAAGGGCGAGGATTTTCCCGACAACGCCTCCAGGTTTGTCTTCTTTTCGAGGGCCGTCCTCGAGGCCCTCAAGGCTGTCGATTTCATCCCGGATATTATCCACGTCAACGACTGGCAGTCGGGGCTCATCCCCCTGTACCTGAAATCGGTATACGACCTCGATCCGCACTACCGCAGGACGTCCTCGGTGCTGACCATCCACAACCTGGGATACCAGGGCCTGTTCTGGCATTTGGACATGCCGCTTGTGGGGGTGGGATGGGACTACTTCACCCCGGAGGGAATTGAGTTTTACGGCAAGATCAGCTTTCTCAAGGCCGGGATGGTCACAGCCGACGTGATCAACACCGTCAGCGAGACGTACGCCGAGGAGATACAGACCCCCGAGCAGGGATTCGGCATGGACGGGATCCTTCGCTCCCGCACGCGTGATCTCTTCGGCATCCTCAACGGCATTGACGTGAATGAGTGGAATCCCGAGACCGACACCTACATCCCGAAGAATTACTCGGCGGACGACCTTTCGGGAAAGAGTGAGAATAAAAGGGCGCTGCTTTCGGAATTTTACCTGCCTGAGAATATGGACGTTCCCCTCATCGGGATCATCTCCCGTCTGGCGGACCAGAAGGGATTTGACATCTTGGCCGACGCCCTGGAGCAAATCATGGAGCTTAACGTCATGATGGTGATTCTGGGCACCGGCGACCGACGGTATCATGACCTCATGACCGATATGGGAAAGCGTTATCCGATGAAAATGGGGGTGAAGCTCGCGTATGACAACCGCCTGGCGCATCTCATCGAGGCGGGGGCGGATATGTTTCTGATGCCTTCCCGGTATGAACCCTGCGGCCTGAACCAGATGATGAGCATGCGATACGGCACCGTGCCGGTGGTGCGGGCCACCGGCGGACTGAAGGATACGGTCATCGGGTATTCGGAGAAGAAGGAGACCGGCACCGGCATATCATTCGGTCCGTATACCCCGGAAGAGCTCTTCGGTGCCGTGAAGAAGGCGGTGGATCTGTTTGGAAAACCCGATCACTGGAACAGAATCATCAGAAACGGCATGAGCGCCGATTTTTCCTGGCGGGCGTCGGCGAAGAAGTATGAGAATCTTTATCACCGCGCCCTGAAGAAGCGGGTGGACGAGGGGGCCTGACGGATCGACGATCCCCGGCATTGATTTTTTGCGCCGGTGGGGGAACGACCCCTTCAGGGGGTGTCGGAGGTTTTTTCGGGTTATGTCGAAAAACGGCGAAGCAGATATATCCGGATATCAACGGGAAGAACGACTGTTCGCCCGGATTTCCGAACCGCTGTTGATTACCGACACTGAGGGTCTGATACAGTATATCAACCCCGCCCTGGAGAAGATGACCGGCTATCGTATGAGCGAGCTTCTGGGTGTGCCGATCTTTCGTCTTGTTCCGAAGCGGGAGATACCCTGCCTGAAGAAGCTCTGCGTGGAGGCGGACGGCGACCGGCGGGGAGCGATTCTCAGGATGCGGCTTCTGATGAAGAATGAGCGGGAGCGGGGCGCCCTGATCTCCTGCTCCGTTTTGGACGACGACGGTCCTTCCCGGCGGCGTCTTTTTCTTGTCAGGGACGAATCCCGAATCGAGGGAGAGGACCCGACCAGAAAATATTTGGAGGCGGCCGTCGGTCATATCTCCGAGGGGGTGATTATCATCACCACCGCGGGGCGCATCATCTTCGCCAATCACGCCGTATCGGCTATGAGCGGATACAGCACAGACGAGCTCGAGGGAAAAAACATCTCCATGCTGCATCCTCCGGACATACGCAACGAGTGGTTCAGGGAAGTATTTCACCGCACCCTGGCGGGGGGATGGGAGGGCGAGCTTCCGGTGGTGAATAAAAACGGCGCCCGGTTCGACGTGCTCCTTTTTACCAGACCCCTCGTGGGTCGGGACGGGAAAACCGGTGCAATCCTCGGCATACTGAAGGACGTCACCGAGCAGGAGGATATGCGCCTGAGGCTCGATCACACCAACCAGGAGCTTTCCACCCTCTACGCCATATCCAGCACCCTTACTGAATACCTGGAGATGGATGAGCTGATAACCATCAGCCTGGAAAAGGTGCTGGAGGTGATGGATATGGATGTGGGGGTGGTGCGGGTGCTGGACGATGCCACCGACGAGCTGGTGCTGAAGGCATACAAGGGAACATCACCCGATTACGTAAAGAACTATGCACGACTGAAGGTGGAAGACAGCGTATCGGGCCAGGTGCTCAAGACCGGGGTGCCCTATTTCGTCACCAGGGAAAACGAGGCGGAGTCGAAAAGGATTGTCATTATGCAGGAGGGGCTGGCTCACGCGACCATTGTGCCCCTTCGCTCGAAGTTCAAGGCCCTGGGGACCATTTCGGTGGGCGGGTTTCAGCCCCGAACATCCATCTCGGAGGATTTGAAGCTCCTCACTTCCATGGGAAGCATTATCGGCGTGGCCCTGGAGCATTCCCTGGTGTTTGAAAAGGCCGACGCACTGGCCAGGGAAAAGGAGGAGAAGGTCGAGGAACTCTCGCTCTTGATGAGCATCTCCCACGCCCTGATGACCACCATCAGGCTGGACAAGCTCCTCTATATCGTATTGACCTCGCTGACGATGGGAGAGAGCTTCGGATTCAACCGGGCGGCGATTCTTCTGGTTTCGTGGGAGGAGGGCGTCATCCAGGGAGAGATGGGGGTGGGGCCCGTCGACGCCGAGGAGGCCGGACGCATCTGGGCTGAGCTGGGGCGAAAAGAACATTCTCTGATGGAGCTGGTTGATCGCGCGTTCGACGTTCAGGGAGCTGCGGAGGCCGTTCCGAATCGAGCGGTCAAAAAAGTTTGTATTTCTCTGGACAACCATGACGATGTTGTGGTACAGGCCATGAGGGAAAAGAAGCCGCTGATCATCGCGGACGCCGGGTCAAACCCTCATATGGATCCACACATGCTCGCGCTCCTCATGGGAGGGGACGAATTCGCCGTGGTGCCCATACTGGCCCAGGAGAACCCCCTGGGGGTGATCCTTGTGGACAATGTCTTCAACAAAAAGCCGATTACAACCGAGGACGTGGAGCTTTTAATGGTGTTCGCCAACCAGGCGGGCCTTGCCATCGAAAATTCGATTCTCTACAGCCACCAGGAACGCATCAACCGAAAACTCCGGGAGGCTCAGGCGAAGCTCCTGCAACAGGCGAAGCTGGTGGGTCTTGGAGAGATGGCCGCCGAGGTCGCCCACGAGATCAGAAATCCCCTGGTCTCCATCGGAGGTTTCGCCCGGAAAATTTCCGAGAACATCGAGGAGAATCCGAAACTCAAGCAGTATGCCGATATTGTCCTTTCAGAGGTGATCAAGCTGGAGGCGACCCTGAACAATGTCCTGTCGCTTTCCCGAAGCATCCCGCCGAAGTTTGCGGATGTCAACCTGAACGGTGTTATCCGGGATGCCATGGACCTGGTCACCGACGATATCAATGAAAAAAACATCAGGCTTGTCATGAACCTGGACGACGACCTCCCGATTCTGGAGGCGGATGCGATGCAGCTCAGGCAGGTCTTTACCAATCTTTTCATCAACGCCATCCAGGTGATGGATACCGGCGGCACGCTGGAGGTCGCCACCGCCACGGAGATGATCGGTGAAAAGACCTATATCAAGACCGAGGTCAGCGATACCGGCCAGGGAATACCGTCTGAACTCCTGGGAGACATCTTCAAGCCGTTTTTTACCACGAAGAGCTCCGGAACGGGGCTGGGCCTGGCAATCGCCCACAAGATCATCTCCAACCACGGCGGAAACATAGACATCATCAATCGCCCCGGCGGCGGGGCCACCTTCGTGGTGGAGTTGCCCCGGAGCCAGGAAATATCCCAAGCTGTATAACGAATAGCAGAGAGTAGAATGTGATCAATGAGCGAAAAATTACCCTACACCGACAAGGAAATCACCGATTCAAACATTGTATTTCACGACGAGTTCGACGCCGAGATTTATGACTGGAAATGGGGGAAGAAGTACGGCAGCGAAGAGATGGAGAGGATGCTTGGAGAATACTGCGTCTACATGGGGGAGGAGCTGGGACGGGTCGGGCGGTATCTCGACATCGGGTGCGGAACCGGAACGGCGGTGGTCAATCTGTCGCTGACCGACCGTATCGAGGAGGCCCACGGATCGGATATCTCCATCGGGATGCTCAGGGCGTGTCACAAGAACGCAAAAGGGGCGCACACGCACGTTATCCTGACCCAGTCGAATGCCGAGTCCCTCCCATACCGGGACGAGAGCTTCGATTTTATCACCTGCCACGCCATACTCCACCATGTTCCTCACCCTGAACAGGTCGTCCGGGAGGTCCATCGGCTCCTGAAGCCGGGGGGGCGGGCGCTGATGTTCGAACCCACCCGGCACGGCACCGAGCTGGTCTTCACGGTCATGAGATATACCTGGGGCGTTCCCTACACGATCAGGGAGCGCATCAAGGGGAAGAAGCCGATCTGGGTGGTGGAGGAGGAATATGTCAACACCCTGGACTCGCCGGTGGACGTCACCACGTTTTATCCCAAGGAGCTCCGGGATATCGTCGGCGATATCCCCTTTTCCGAGGCGAGGGTGACCACATACGGCTTTTTGAGCAATTTTACGAAGTTTTTCGCCCACGCCTTTCGCAATATCCGGCCGATTCGCTGGGCGACAGACCTTCTGGTCAGGCTGCTCTTTCGCCTGGACCAGGGAGTGCTCAAACACCTGGTTCCGGAGACCCTCTATTTTCAGGCCGTCATTTTCGTGAAGAAGTAGCCCCATGACCCATCAATTCGGCGTTCGAGACATCCTGTCCGTCTATTTTTCCCTGCTGCCCGAGCGCGAGCTTCGCGCCTTCCGGTCCGGCGAAGACAACCGCCCCGGCGCCCCCGATGCACACACCCTGGCGGACCGGTGGACCGAAATTCTGACCGACGAGACCGATCGGGGCTTGGAGCGCTCGTTCGAGTACTACCGGGCCCTATTTCATTTGGGCAAGAAACCGGGGTTCGCCCTCTCCTACAACGACCCGGCCTCGATCATCTACCCCCACGTAGTGGAGGTTATCCATACCTGTTTCTCGGAAGAGAACAGGGCGCGTCTTCTTGAATCCGCCGGCGCGGAGGATGTCGCCGCCCTGGCGGATCGGATGCGGACGGATATCGTGATCAGAAACGCGTTTCGCGCCGCCTTCGAGGCCGACGTACGGGATGCGGGCCTCTCGGGGCCGATGTTCTCGTTTCTCTATTCCCTGGTCTATCTGACCGGCTTTTCGTCCGGCGGCGAGGTGTCTTTTGTGGCGCGGATATTCCCGGAAATCGCGGAATGGGGAGGGCACCTCCTGGACGCCGGGGGCGGGTCCGGGTTCGCGGGGCTCGTGCTCTCGACCCGGGGCCCGGTGACCTACGTGGATTTCTCGCCGCTTCGGGCCGGGCGGGCCCGGGCGCTGGCCCAGAGGATTCACGACGACGCCGATTTCCTGGAGCGGGTGCTCGACCTGATAGATCTCGAATCCGGCGCCTTCGGATTGTCTATGGATCGGACGCTGGTGCCACAGCTTGCCGGGTCGAAGAACGGGGATCTCGCTTGCATTTCCGCGGACCTCTCCCGGCCGCCCGGGAACCTCGGCCCATTCGACGGGGCCATCATCACCGACGTGCTGGAGCACACCACGGACCCCGAGGCGGTGGTGAAAAACGTATCGTCGCTGTTAAGGCCGGGGGCACAGCTCCTCGTCACCGTCCCCACCGACGCCAACGGCATCGCCCAGCGGGTTCGCGAAGAGGAAGAGGGCTACACCTTCCCGTTTCTCTTGCACATCGAGTTTTTCTCCGACATGCGGATCGAAAAAATCGCACACGCCGCGGGCATGACGGTCCAGAAGATCGTCCCTTTCTCGTTTGCGGAGATGACATGCGCCGCGAAGGTGCCGATGGAGGTGATGGCGGTGATGAAGAAGCGATAGCGTATTTTATTGAGAAGATAAATAAAACACGAAAAAACCGGCTCCGAGTGGGAGCCGGTTTTTTTCAGATATCAACACGTAACTCATTTTCCCCTGTCTTATTCCTCCTCTGAGCATGGACAGGACAAGATGAAATCTTCAAATACCTGTCCAATATAGAGCCTGCCGTTGATGACACGGGCGACACTTCCGGCGGAGATTCCCTCTCCCCTGTTGGCGTAGAGCTCTGTAACCTCTCCCTGTGGAGTAATTTTGTATACCTGTGTGGGCGAAATATGAGAGCGGTCCTTTGCGTGGGCCAAAAAGAGAAATGAGTTGAAGTGCGCGGCAGTATACATATTCCCCTCTCCATCAACTTCCAAATTGTCGGGCATGGAATCGAGCTTTATCTTGGAAATATAGGTTAATGCTGCTATCTCCCCATCGACTCGATCTATTTGAAACTTCTTAATTGACCTGTTCATCAAGGCTGCTCGATATATATACATCTCGCCGTTTTCTATGATGTAGTTGATTCCATTACCGTAAGATTCGGGGACTCCGAGATCAATGAACGTGCTGCCGTTATAATACACCACTGACCCGCTTTTTATATGAAACAGCCCGCGAATCTTCTTGATGGTATCTCCTCCCGGGCCGCTGTCATTGGAAATCAAAAGGGTATTGTCGGGGAGAACAACAAGGTCGTTTGGGCTTGTGAGAAGATCGCTCGTAATTGTTTCGAGGTGTTCCCATTGCATGGATCCAGATTCTTCGGTCAGTCCAAAAATCTCAATCGTGTGTTGTACCTCTTCGGACATGGGGTGTGAAATAACATAGAGGATGCCACCATCCGGTGTGGGGAGGTAGCTGATACCATGTGGCCTGAAGTCCTCCGGATATTCAATGGCAATGGGGTTTCCGACCTGTTCTTCCGGTGGGAGAGTGAGGTCGATCCAGAAGAGTTCCCCATCGCTTTCACGATTTCTCCTGTCGTGACTTGAAACAATAAGAATTTCTTCTTTTTCAAGATACGCAAAATCTTCAGGACCCGGAATTCCGCTAATGCGCATACAACCATCAATTGCGATTTCCGTTTTGATATTCTGGGCACACCCGAAAATGAAGCCGAGGGAGATGAGCATTACCATGATTGGGAATATCTTATATGCACTTCCCCTTTTTTCCTTTTCGTTCATATTCTTCTCCTTTATCCTCTTTCATACATATGATTGTTGTTGAGTAAGGTCATTTTACCTTTTATACTACCAAATCGCATACAAATACCCATCATTGCTCCCCACATAGATAACCCCGTCTACCACACAGGGAGATGAACGTACATCATCGCCCGTTTTGAATCTCCATTTCTCTTTTCCCGTTTTAGCGTCGACGGCGTATAGATGATCATCATTGCTCCCGACATAGACGACTCCGTCTACCACACAGGGGGAGGAGCGTACATCATCGCCTGTCTTGAATCTCCATCTCTCATTTCCCGTTTTAGCGTCGACGGCGTAAAAATAATCATCATTGCTACCGAAATAAACCACACCATCAACCATGCAGGGGGAGGAGTATATATCATCACCCGTCTTGAACCGCCACCTCGCGTCTCCATTCTTTGTTTTTAAGGCGTAGAGATAATCATCACGGCTTCCGACATAAACTACCCCGTCCACCACACAGGGAGAGGAACATACATTTGCACCTGTCTCGAACCGCCACTTCTCATCTCCCGTTTTCGCGTCAACGGCGTAGAGATGATCATCATCGCTTCCGAAGAAAACCACACCACCCTCCACACATGGAGAGGAACCCACATCAGAACGCGTCTTAAATCGCCACTTCTCTTTCCCTGTTCTAGCCTTCAGGGCATAGAGATAATTATCACTGCTCCCAATATAGACCAGACCATCCGAAACAAAAGGTGAAGTGTGTACTAAACCATTTGTAAAAAACCGCCACTTTTTCTGTCCTGTTTTTACGTCCACGGCGTAAAGATTCCAATCTCTACACCCGAAATATACGATACCATCCACCACATAGGGGGAGGAGTCTACCCAATCTTCCGGATTTATATACCATTTTATATCCCCCGTTTTCGCGTCTAGGGCGTAGAGATGATCATCATTGCTGCCGAAATAGACCACACCGTTAGCAACATAGGGAGACGATTGTACATCATCACGTGTCTTGTACCTAAAAAGTTCTTCACCGTTGATGGTTTTTGTCTCGGTACATGAAATGAGTGAAATGGGAAGGAGAAACATCCCAAGCAAAACAATCTTGAATAAAAATATCTTCATGTTTTTCATTATTATTCCCCAATACAATCGAGACTCACATTTCCTTTACATTGTTAGACTCATCAAAATGACCTGATGTTGTTTCAGTTTTTAGCGTCTGTAAAACAACGGCGGATAAAAAATCGAATTACTAAATAAACTCATCCTGCATTAAAACGTGCTTTCGATACTTTTTGCGGCTATCGTGGAGTATACATGGAGAGAGAGCCGCACCGGCCGGACGCCCCTACCACTTCTCGTAGAAATACTTCTTCATCATCTCCTTCGGCAGGCCGCCCCCCACGTCGGGGCCGAGCTTCCTGATGACCTTCGCCGGCGCGCCGATGGCGAGAGAATTGTCCGGGATGTCCTTCGTCACCAGGGCCCTGCTGCCCACGATAGCGCCGACCCCGATGGTCACCCCCGGCATCACCGTGGTGTTGGTGCCGATCCAGGCGCCGGATTTTATCAGGATCGGCTTGAACTTGATCTTGCCCACCCGGCGTGTGACGTCCCCGATGTCATGGTCGAAGGTGATGAAATGGACGTTGGAGGAAACGCCCACCCATTCCTCTATGGTCGTATGACTGATGGCGATGCATCCCTCCCGGATCGAGGCGCCGTACCCCAGGGAGACCGGCCCCTCGATCCAGACCCGGGGGCCGATCACCGTCAGCTCTCCCAGGGTCAGCTCCCCGATGATGTGCGTGCCTTCCTCGATCATCGAGTCCTTCCCCAGGTTCAACATCCGGTATGACTCCACGAAGACGTCCTTGTAGACGAACGCCACGGTGAATCTGCCGTTGATGAGGTTGATGAGAGTGCCCCGAAGCGCCGCCGCGTACCACGAGCGGCGGGGGAAGATGATGTGGTTGAGAAGGAATCTCAGGGGCCAGCGCAGGATCTCCCTCAGATCGTGCTTCAGGCAGTCCTTCGTGAAGAGGTAGTGCGAAATGACCTTCCTCTTCTCCCTGTCCGTTGTCCCGCTTTCCGGAAAAATCAATAGTAGTCTCCCAGGTGCTCCCAGATGAGGGAGGAAATCGTTGACAGCCGTTCGTGAATGACCACGTCCGCCACGTCGTCAAACGGCGTGGGCTGGGCGTTGATGACGATGAGCCGCCCCCCGCCTTCCAGGGTTGTATTGACGATCTCCTTGACGTGTTCCACCAGAAGCGACGACCCCAGGGCGAGCAGGAGGTCGGCCCCTTCGGCGAGGTGCAGGGATTCGTCGTAGGCGGGGGTGCGCTCGAAGGCGAATACGATATCCGGCCCGACGATGCCGCCGCACTCGGTGCAGGGTGGAGGTATGACCGGCTTTTCTATCTGTTCGAGGATGTAGTTGATGGTGTGTTTTTTGTTGCATTTCCAGCAGTGCGCCCCGGCCAGATTCCCGTGGATTTCATGCACCAGTTCGCTTCCGGCCTTTTGATGAAGACCGTCGGTATTCTGGGTGACGATGCCGGAAAGCAGCCCCGCAGCTTCCAGGTGCGCCAGGAATCGGTGGGTGACGTTCGGCTCGGATTGAATCATGGGAAACAACAGCGGAAACCAATAGCGATAGAAGATGTCTATATAGTGAAAGTCGCCGTCGGTGTACGCCTCGATGGGCATGAACTCGTATGCGTGGATGCGCTCCCACAAGAGGCTCTTGGGGCTTCGGAAATCGGGGATGCCGCTCTCGGTGGACACCCCGGCGCCGGTGAGCGCCGCCGTCCGCCTGGAAAATGATATCAACGCCGCCGCCCGGCGTATCTGTTCGAGCATGGGAGAATGCCTTGTGAGTGGGGTTTGTGTATTCGTGTTTTTTTTGAGATTGTACGAAAAGAGCCGCCCGTTGTCAAGAAAACCGCTGAGGGATATCTGTTCCGGCCTTTTTTACGTTTGACACCTCCGACCGTTGACCGTACAATATACGGGGGAGTCTGCATATCGCCATACAACTTTTTCCGAGGCGGAGTAACCGCACGGTGCCTTTTTTTAGATGAACGGGAAAGAAACCAGAACATCCGTTTCGCTGATGGTGCAGGATCGTCGGCGGGAGCAGTCCGAGCGGCGGCGTGTGGAGTATTTTCTCATCGGCTCCATCGTCTTTCACATCCTCCTTCTGATCCTCTTTTCCTTTATCACTCTCGAAAGCCTTGAGAAAAATGACGCGCCCCTGGTGGTGAAGTTCGAGGAGCCCGACGATGATCACAAGGAATTCAACGACTTTCCCCAGGAGAACGAGACCGACGAGGAGGTGGAATCCGACCGGCTTTCGGACAAGAACCGAAAGGTGGAGGAGGAGAGCATCGTAAAGGGGTCCCCCCTGGGGGGAGGCTATTCCCCCCCGGCAAGCCCGCCGCCCCAGCCTCCCGCACCGGAGATCGCGCCGTCGGAGAAAGAAACGGAAGAGACAGAGACACCCCGGCCCGAGATCACCGTCGAGGAATCGGAGTTGATCGACGATATCCTGGCCGGACGGACGGAACCCGCGCCTGAATCTCCAAAGGAGCGGGCCGAGAAAACGCCGTCGCCTCCCTCTCCGGAAAGTCACGAGCGCCTTGCCGTGGAGGATCTCCTGCCCGACGGAAACGACGTGGCCCGTCTGGATGTTCCCTACGGAACGGCTTCCCCCGACGTCAAGGAGGAGGAGACCGTCTCCCTGAACACCCAGGAATTCAAGTATTATACGTATTTTTCCCACATAAAGAGACACATCGAGATGGCCTGGAACTATCCCCTGGAGGCCCAGAAAAACCAATGGGAGGGGAGGCTGAGCCTTATGTTCGTGATTGAGGAGGACGGAAGCGTGTCCGACATCATTCTGATACATTCCTCGGGCTACGAAATCCTCGACGAGGCCGCCATCAAGGCCATCAAATTTGCGTCACCCTTCAATCCCATCCCCGAATCGATCGGCGTCAGGCGCTTGAGGATTACCGCAAGCTTCGAGTATGTTTCATCGCTTTTCGGCATCCGATAGCGGCTCCTCACGAATTATATTGCACCACGAACAAAAATTTAGTATATAATTGTCATTTTATTGTATTGGGGGGGAGAACCATGCTGGAATATCTCTCGAGTCCGGATATCATCCGTGCCATCCAGACCATCGCCAATCCGGTACTGGACTGGTTTTTTATTGCGGTGACGTTTTTAGGGAACGAGGATTTCTATATCGCCGTGTTGCCGATCATCTACTGGTGCGTCGACAAAAAATTCGGCATTCGGCTGGCCATTGTGTTTCTTGCCTCGGTGTACCTCAATAGTCTTCTCAAGGATATATTCGCCACCGAGCGGCCGGACCCATCACAGGTCAGGGTGCTCTACGGCAAGTCCGGCGGCGGGTACTCATTTCCCAGCGGCCATGCTCAGGGGAGTACCACCTTTTGGGGTGTTGTCGCCTGGGAGCTGAAAAAGACCTGGTTCTGGGTCCTCGCCCTGTTCCTCATGGTCGCGGTGGGTATTTCACGCCTCTACCTCGGTGTGCACTGGCCCATCGACGTGGTGGGGGGCTGGCTCATCGGCGCGGTGATTTTGGGGGTCTATTTCCTCTACGACGCCAAGGTGGATCACTCCCGGTCGTTTTTGAATATGTGGGGCCTGATCGTTCTGGTGATCGTCGTGGGGGTTGGCCTGTTTCTCATACACCCCGCCGGACAGATCGTTGGGGTGTTCGTCGGTATGACGATTGGGTATCTCCTGGAGGAGAAACTCGTCAATTTTGATCCCCGATCGGTCTGGTGGTACCAGATACTGAAAGTGCTGGTCGGCCTGGCGGTGGTATTCGCCCTCAGGATAGGGCTCAAGAAGCTCTTTCCGGAGACGGACCTCTTCGATGCCATCCGGTATTTGATCATCGGGTTCTGGATCGCTCTGGGTGTTCCCGCGATTTTCCGGGGAAGGAAAAACTGATCGCCGTTTGCATCCAGAGAAACAAGGAGTTCCCGGCCTCATGAGCGAAAAAAGACCGTACTTCGTGCACGAGTCCGCTTATGTTCATGACGACGCCGATATAGGCGACGGAACCAGCATCTGGCATTTTACGCACATCAGGGAGCGGGTCTCAATAGGTGAAAACTGCAATATCGGCCAGAACGTCTATATCGCCCCCGGCGTGGTCATCGGGAATGGAGTGAAGATACAAAACAACGTCTCGGTCTATGAGGGCGTGACGATCGAGGATTATGTCTTCGTGGGGCCGTCGGCGGTGTTTACCAATATCAAAATACCCAGGAGCGCCTTTCCCCGAAGGGACCACTATGTCTCCACACTCGTGAAACGAGGCGCCACCATCGGCGCCAACGCCACGGTGGTCTGCGGCGGAACCTTGGGGGAGGGGTGTTTTATCGCCGCCGGGGCGGTGGTCACCGGAGATGTTCCCCCCTATGCCCTAATGATGGGCACACGCGCGAAGCTCATGGGCTGGCGGTGCGAATGCGGGGAGGCGATCGTCTTCAACGAGACCACGGGACAGGGCGCCTGTGTCGCCTGCGCCAGGCGTTATTTCAGGGAGAAGGACCGGGTTACCCGGATGAGAGAAAGAGAGGATTAGGTGTCCATGAAAGTCCCCCTGCTTGATTTGAAGAGCCAGTTTGTCAAGATTGAAGGGGAGATCCGGAGCGCCGTCGATCGCGTGCTGGATTCCCAGTATTTTATTCTGGGCCCGGAGGTGGCCCAGCTGGAAAAGGAAATCGCCGATTACACCGGCGCCGATTGGGGTGTTGGTGTGGCGTCGGGGAGTGATGCGATACTCCTCGCCCTGATGGCCCTGGATATAGGCCCCGGTGACGCCGTGGTGACCACGCCGTACACCTTCTTTTCCACCGCCGGATCCATCACCCGTCTCGGCGCCGTGCCCCTCTTTGTGGATATCAAGTCCGATTCGTACAACATGGACCCCTCTCTTCTCGAGAAGTTTCTCGAAGGTCTTACTAAAAAGGGGAGTGGGTATGTGACCACCGACGGCCTTCGGGTGAAGGCGGTGATGCCGGTGCACCTCTACGGACAAATGGCGGACATGGACCCGATATGCGCACTGGCCGAGAAATACGATCTTCTCGTGGTGGAGGACGCCGCCCAGGCCATCGGTGCCGAATACAAGGGGAGGCGGGCCGGCTCGATGGGGGATGTGGGGTGTTTTTCGTTCTTTCCCTCGAAAAACCTCGGCGCATTCGGGGACGGAGGGATGATCACCACATCTTCCGATGCCATTCGGGAAAAGGTCATCATGCTCAGAAACCACGGGAGCGAGCCGAAGTATTACCACGCGTACGTGGGCCTGAACAGCCGGCTGGACGCCATACAGGCGGCGGTGCTGCGGGTGAAGCTGAAATATCTGGACGAGTGGAGCGGAGAGAGAAAGAAGAACGCCGATCTCTACCGGAAATTGTTTCGTGATACGGGTCTTCTGAAACCGGACGGCCCGATAACGACACCCCTGGAGTTGGCCGACAGACGGCACATCTACAACCAGTTCGTCATCCGGGTGGAGAGGCGGGACGACCTCCGGACTTTTCTGGGCGATAACGACATCGGTACGGAGATATACTACCCGGTGCCGCTGCACCTGCAGGAGTGCTACGCGGACCTCGGCCACAGGGCGGGGGACCTGCCGGTCTCGGAAGCGGCGGCGAATGAAACCCTGGCCCTTCCCATCTACCCCGAGCTGACTGACGACATGCAGCGTTACATTGTTGAGGTGATCGGTGAGTTCTACGGGAAATAATAACACGATCGCGGTGGTTGACTACGGCATGGGGAATCTCAGGAGCGTCAGCAAGGCCCTGGAGCATGTGGGGCTTGTCGCGATTGTTACCTCGGACCCGGCGGTGATCGGAGACGCTTCCGGCATGGTGCTGCCGGGGGTAGGGGCCTTCGCCGACTGCATGAAAAATCTCGACGGCTCGGGACTGGTGTCGCCTGTGCTCGATTTCATCGGGAGCGGCCGTCCCTTTCTCGGCATCTGCCTGGGGCTGCAGCTCTTGTTTACCGAGAGCTTTGAGTTCGGCCGGCACGAGGGGCTGGGAGTGATCCCGGGTGCGGTGGTGCGGTTTGAAGGTGGGGTGTTCGAGGGGGAGGGGAAGCTGAAGGTCCCGCACATGGGGTGGAACCGGGTGCGGTGGGTGCAGGATGCGCCTCCCTTGTCATCGGTTGAGGATAACAGCTATTTTTATTTCGTGCATTCGTATTACGTGGTGCCGGACGACGAGCAAGACGCCGCGGGGATCACGGACTACGGGATTGATTTCGTCAGCGCAGTCCGCCGGGACAACATCATCGCCACCCAGTTTCACCCGGAAAAGAGTCAGGCGATGGGTCTTCGGATACTCACATCGTTTGGAGAGATGGTGACATCGTGGGATTCGTAATCATACCGGCGGTGGATATCAGAGGGGGCAAGGCCGTCCGGCTGGCCCAGGGGGATTACAACCGGGAAACGGTGTACAATGCCGATCCCCTCGCCGCCGCCCGGCGCTGGGTGGACGCCGGGGCCTCCCGGCTGCACCTGGTGGATCTGGATGCGGCAAAGAGCGGAGACAACCCGAACCGGGACATCGTCGTCCGCATCGCCCGGGAGTTCGATATCCCGGTGGAGATCGGGGGCGGCGTGCGGAATCTGGACGTGGTCAGGGACTATCTCGACGCAGGAGTTCGGTGGGTGATCGTGGGTACCGCCGCAGTGACCGATCCCGACTTCGTACACGAGGCGGCGATCACATACCCCGACCGCGTCATCCTGGGCATAGACGCCCAAGACGGCATGGTAAAAACCGCCGGGTGGACGGAGTCCACGAAGGTGACCGCGGTGGATCTTGCCCGATCCTATGCCGATGTAAAGATCGCCGCGATCATATACACCGATATCTCCCGGGACGGCGTAGGGGGCGGGGTGGACCTGGACGGCACCCTCACGATGGCGCAGAAGAGCCCGTTTCCTGTCATCGCCTCGGGGGGGATACATACCACGGGCGACATCGATCGCGTCGCCTCGCTTTTCACCGACGGTGTTGCCGGGGTGATCGTGGGAAGGGCCTTATATGAGGGAACGCTGACGTTTGAAGCGGCCCTCGAACAGGCCGAACGGGCATCGGGCGGATAGAACAGAGGACGGGAACGAATATGCTCACCAAGAGAATCATCCCCTGCCTCGACGTAAAGGACGGTCGGGTTGTAAAGGGGGTAAATTTCATCGACCTCGTCGACGCCGGAGACCCGGTGGAAAACGCGTCGTTCTATGACCGGGAGGGAGCCGACGAGCTGACATTTCTTGACATCACCGCGTCGTCGGACAAGCGGGATATTATCATCGATGTGGTCCGACGAACCGCCGAACAGGTTTTTATGCCCCTGACAGTGGGCGGCGGCGTTCGCACCCTGGAGGATATCAGAAATCTCCTCGTGGCGGGGGCCGACAAGGTCTCCATCAATACCGCGGCGGTCAGGGATCCGCACTTCGTCGCCGAGGCGGCGAACCGCTTTGGCTCCCAGTGCATTGTGGTCGCGGTGGACGCGAAGCGCCGCCGGGGGGAAGACTGGGGTCTTCACATCAAGAAGAGCACACGAAGGATCGCAGGGAAGAAGGGTGACGACGCCCTTACCTGGGAGGTGGTCACCCACGGCGGAAGGGAGTCCACCGGGATAGACGCCATGGAATGGGTCGTGACGATGGAAGAGATGGGGGCGGGAGAGATTCTCCTGACCGCCATGGATTTCGACGGCACCCGGGAGGGATACGACCTGGCGCTGACGAAGCGGGTTGTTGACCTGGTGTCGATCCCGGTGATCGCCTCGGGTGGGGTGGGGAACCTCGATCATATATATGAAGGATTCAGCGTTACCGGCGCCGACGCGGCTCTTGCCGCGTCTATATTTCACTTCCGGGAACACACCATCCGGGAGGCGAAGGAATACCTCCGGGATAAGGGGATTCCGGTGCGGCTGCCTGGCTGACGATGAGATTCCATGAAGATTATAGCGGGTACTCTCAAGGGCAGAAAGGTTCTGGTCCCCACCGGGAAGCGGGTCCGGCCCACCGGCGCTAAGGTGAAAGAGGCGCTGTTTTCCATCATCGCCGATGATGTATGTGACGCCTGTGTGCTGGATGTCTTTTCCGGATCCGGGAGCGTCGGCATCGAGGCCCTCAGCCGGGGGGCCGCGTCATGCATATTCGTCGAGCGGGATAGGAGCGTGATCGACGTGCTGTCCCGGAATCTTTCGCAATTCGGCCTTGAAGACAGGGGAAAGATCCTTGCCCTGGAGGCGAAGCGGGCGATGAAGCTGTTGGAAAAGCAGGGTGAACGATTTGATATCATCTTTTTCGATCCACCCTATTCGTATTTTGTCAAGACGAGGCGCATTATCGAGTCTCTCTCCCTTGGGGGGATTCTGGCACCGACCGGACTCCTCATCTGGGAGCACGCCGTCGATACGACGCCCCATGAAGAGATCGGATCGCTTTATAAGGAACGTGAAAAAAAATATGGAGATACAGCACTGTCATTCTATCGCGCGAAAGTGAGGTATAATCATGTCCAGTCTTGCAGTACTCCCCGGATCATTTGACCCGATAACCATGGGGCATATCGATCTTGCTGAGCGGGCGCTGAAGGTGTTCAATCGGGTGATCATCGCCATCGGTATCAATCCCTACAAACAGACGCTCTTTTCGGTGGAGGAGCGCGTTGAAATCATCAAGGATTCTCTGAAGGAATACAACGATCATGTCATCGTCGACGCGTTCGACGGTTTACTGGTGGATTATATGGACAAGGTCAAGTCCAAGGTAATTATCAGGGGACTTCGCGCGGTGAGTGATTTCGAGTTCGAGCTTCAGCTGGCGCTGATGAATCGAAAACTCAATCGGGATATTGAAACTTTTTTTCTTATGACCGGATACCGATATCTCTACGTCAGCTCCAACATCATCAAGGCCACCGCCATGGCCGGCGGCTCCGTGGAGGGATTGGTGACCCCGTTTGTGGAAAAGAAACTCAGGGAAAAATTTCCCGATGCATATAGGGAGCGGGAGAGGAATAGATGAAGAGAAAACTGTCTGACAGGGTATTGGGGCTGGCGCCGTCGCCGACCCTGGCGATTTCCGCCCAGGCGAAGGAGATGAGGGCGAGAGGTGAGGACGTGATAGGATTCGGCGTCGGCGAGCCGGATTTCCAGACGCCCGAACATATCAAGGAGGCGGGCATCCAGGCGATTTTGGACGGCAAAACCGGTTACACCGATGCATCGGGGATTATTGAGCTGAAGAAGGTCGTCTCCGAGACGATACAAAGGGAGACCGGGGCCGATTATCCGCCCGAGAGCGTCATTATAAACTGCGGCGGCAAGCACTCCTTTTTCAACCTGGCGCTCGCCTTTTTCGAACCCGGGGACGAGGTGTTGGTGCCGGCGCCCTACTGGGTGTCGTATCCGCCCATGGTGTCCCTGGCGGGGGCCGCGCCCGTCATCATTCCCGCATCCAAGGAAGAGGGCTTCAAGGTAACGGTGGATACGCTTTCCGGGGCCGTAACGAAACGAACCAAGGCCCTGGTGCTCAATTCACCCTCCAATCCCACCGGCGCCGCCTATACCGGGAAGGAGTTGGAAGGGGTCGCCCGGTTCTGTCTCGAGAACGATATCTACATCATTTCCGACGAGATATACGACAAGCTCGTCTACGACGGGTTCACCCATGTCTCGGTGGCGTCGCTGGGCAAAGACGTGGCGGATATGACGATATATCTCAACGGGGTCTCCAAGACCTACGCCATGACCGGCTGGCGCATCGGCTATGCCGCCGGCCCCGCGGACCTCATCAAGGCCATGGGAAAGGTCCAGAGCCAGAGCACGTCCAATCCCACCAGCATATCCCAGTGGGCGGCGATCGACGCGCTGACCGGCCCCCAGGATGATGTGGAGAAGATGCGACGGGAGTTTGAAAGGCGCCGCTCCATTATGGTCGACAGCCTGAACGAAATTCCGGGTGTGTCCTGCCTGAAGCCCCAGGGGGCGTTTTATGTCTTCCCCGATGTCTCAGGGGTCTTTGGCGCCTCCACGGGGGACGGGGTTATCGAGGGATCGGTGGACTTCGCCTCGTACCTGCTGACAAAGGTGAAGGTCGCCCTGGTGCCCGGATCCGCTTTCGGGGATGATCGCTGCGTGAGACTGTCGTACGCGGCGTCGCTGGAGGAGATAACCGAGGGGGTGCGGAGGATCGGGGAGGCGGTTGCCGCGCTGTCATGATCGATAGCAAAAAAAAGACGAAAAACGGGCGGTCATTCAGAAAAGGTCGCCCGTTTCTTTATTGAATACAGGGTTTCGATGTTCCGTCGCGGAACTACTCCTTCGGCTTCTCTCCGAAGACGATCGCCTCGTAGACGTATATCTGGGTATCCTCATCCCGCCAGGCGTCTCGCTTCAAACCCGCCTTGATGCAGGTCTCCCCGAGAAACGTTTCTCGGTCCCATCCCCGTTCCGCCGCCACCTGGGGAAGCAGCGTTCCCCGCCTGATATCCCTGATGATATACAGTCCGTGAGTCCCCACCTCGATTTCGGACACGTCGGAAATGCGTCGCAGGGGGCTGAGCACCGATATCTCTATATCGATGTCGTCGGTCTCGTCCGGGGTGACCGAGGGAAACCGGGGGTCGTTTTGTGACGCGGCGACGGCCATGTCCGCCACCGTGCCGGAAATCGCTCCCTCGGCCTCGAAACGCCCGATACATCCCCTGAGCCTTCCCTTCTTGTGCAGGGAAACGAAGGCCCCGGCACGGACCTTGAGCGTCTCGCTTGTGGGCTCGTCATGTTCGACGGCGCCCGTTCCGGTCGATCCAATGGCCTCCTCCATCGAGGACCGGGCGATGGAAAGCAGCGTTTTTTTGTCCGAATCGGTCAGGTGAAAAGGTTTCATGGTCTTCTCCCCGGAGGGTATATTTTTTTATTCGGGAGGGGTTATCTCGGAGATATCGTATTGCGAGGAAATTTCAGCAAGGATGCCGTCGACGACCTCCTCGAAGCCGGGGGCGATCATGATCTCTATGGTCGATGCGGTATCGGGCAGTGTCCGCATCACGGCTATGCCCTCGTAGGCTTCCAGGAGAAACTTCAGCGGCCCGATACCGGAGCGCTCCAGGGTGAAATAGCGGTTTATAGTATCACGGACCATCTGTGTGCTCGGGCTCGTCATGTTCACCGTCGCCGGCATCTCCTTTTTCGTGGTGGTCTCCCGGCTCGTGAACGGTATTGTACCTGATTTTCGCCCCAATTTCCAATACTGTAATCAACAAAAAAATAAAGAGAGCCTGAATGACCATTATGAGGGCGATATGGAAATATGCGCCTCTCAGGGCGAGGGTTCCCAGGCCGAGAATGATATTGAGCAGCAGGATGAAAAAGACCGCGAGGGTCTTGTTTCCGATGATGTCGTTCATTCGGTGGTGGATGTGATCGTGACCGACAAATGCGACCATCTCCCGGAAGGATTTCACCTTTCCGCTGATGATGCGTGCGATCGTCGTATAGGTCATGTCATAGATGAGGACCCCGAAGATTATCAGGGGGGTTGAGAACGACACAAGTGGATCGTTGTCGGCCCATTCGCCCAGAACGGCGAGGGATGCCAGCACGAAACCGAGAAACGAGCTGCCGCCGTCTCCCAGAAAGCTTCGGGCCTTTTTGCCCGGAATAAAATTGTAGGGGACGAAGCCAACGGTCGCCCCTAAGAGGGCGATCGAGAGGAGCCCCAGCTCCACCTGGCCGGTTTGCCCCGCGATGACGGCCAGAAACACGCCGATGATAATGGAGATCCCGGAGGCGAGACCGTTCATGCCGTCGATAAAATTCATGGCGTTGGTGATGCCCACGATCCAGAGAAATGTTATGAAGTAATTCAAAATATTGCCGATAATCGTCGGGTGGAAGAGCTGGAGCACCACCCCTCCCAGGGCGACCACCACGAATGCCGCCGTCTGGGAAAGCAGCCGGATCCACTCCTTCACGCCGAACACGTCTTCGAGAACACCCACGACGATGATAATAAACGAGGCGATGATGATCGAGACCAGAGCCGGCGTGAGGATCCCGTTGAGCAGAAGGGCCGTATAGAAGGAGACGGCCACCGCCGCGCCTCCGAGCCGGGGCGTTGGATCCTCGTGGTCCCGCCGTCCCCCGGGGTAGTCCAGAACTCCCCATCGGTGGCCGATCCACATGACCGGCGGCATGAGTATAAACGAGCAGGAAAAGGAGAAGAGAACGAGCCACAGCCACCTTTTTTCATCATCGAGAAACGAGCCGAACAGGGGGGGCAGTGCCAGAAAAAGCATCATAGCGAGCACGGGGTACCAGAACGGGCCGATGAAACGCTGCTTCATGATTCCTCCACAATGCACTGATTCAAGGCTCCGGTGATTCTCGCAATGGAATCATCCGAAAGTGACGGGTATATGGGTATGGAAATATACCGTTCAAACGCGTAGAATGCGCCGGGGAGCGGTGTGCTTTTGGTGTAGTGAAAGAGAGGCGCGTATACGGGGCGTTCGGCGTGTATGCCGAGATCGTTGAAACGATTGATGACGACGCTCGGTGTGACCCCTCCCGTCCGGATGACGAACCTGTAGTGGATGTCCTCCCGTTCCGGTCTCTCGGGGGGCGGCTCAATGCCAGATGTCTCGCACGCCTCCCGGTAGATTTCCGCGATCTCTTGACGTCGGTCGAGAAAGCGATCGAGCCGGGAAAGCTGGGAGAGACCCAGGGCGGCCTGGATATCGCTCATCCGGTAGTTGTACCTGAGCACCACGTCGTCACGTTGATCATAGCGGATCAGGTCCCGGGCGGTTTCCGTGATCTCCGGCTTCGGGGACGTCAGCATGCCGCCCTGGCCGGACGTGATCACCTTCGTGGCGTAGAATGAGAAGACGGCCGCGTCACCGAAAGATCCGGCGGGGTTTCCTCGATACTCGGCGCCGACGGCCTGGGCGCAGTCCTCCACGACGAAAAGATTGTGCTCTTTCGCCAAGGCCATGATGTCGTCCATGGGGGCGGTGCGGCCGAACAGGTGTACCGCGATGACGGCTTTTGTTCGCTTCGTGATGACGGAGCGGATATGGTCCGCCGTCATCAGACAGGATGCGGGGTCCACGTCGCACAGGATAGGTCTTGCGCCGGTGTATCTCACCGCCAAGAGCGGCGAGACGCAGACGTAGGCGGGCAGGATCACCTCATCATCGGGGGAGATTCCCGCGGCGCACAGGGCGAGGTGAAGCGCCGCGGTTCCCGAAGAGACGGGCACGGCGTCCGGGGTCCCCAGTCTTTTGGCGAGCACCGCCGAGAATTCTTTTGCATACGGGCCGTCCACCAGCATTTCCGACCCGACGGCACCGGCCACAGCATCGATGTCCGATGTGTCTATCGTGGGCCGTGAATGGGGTATCACATCCTGCATGATTTTCATCCCCGATGGAATTAGAGGTTGATGATGAGCCGCTGGGGCATAAACGCCTCGGCGTGTTTCAGCCGCGACTGTATACCGCGGTAATTCGCCAGCGAGCGGGCGATCTCAAGGATGGACAGCCCCTCGATATTGGTCTTCATGATCTGGGTCCGATGTGCCATCAGCGCCTGCAGCTTCGTATCCAGAAACTTTTCGATGTCCACAAATACCGTCGGTGTGAAATTCTGGGTAGTGGGACCCTCGTAGTAGAGGAGATTACTGATGTGCCGCGCGGCGGAATTGACCGCCTTGGAAAGCTCTCGGTGGTCCTGATGAGTGTCTTCAAAATAGTTTACGAACATCATCCGGGGCGAGACCCTTGTGATGACCTCCTCCACAGATTGAATCAGCTCGTTCTGGGAGGGGAGAACGGTATCCTTGAATCCGCCCCAGAAAATTTCCTTCGCCCATAAGAGCCGCTGGGCGTCTTTCTGTTCGTTGTGCCGCTCTTTTGGGTCTCCGCCCTTTTCACCCTGTGTCATGACCATCAGATAGATACCGCATCCCTTCCGGGCGTATTTGGCCAGCGTGGCCCCGCAGCCGAATTCGATGTCATCGGGGTGCGCCCCGACCGCCAGAATGTCTATGTCCATCTCTCGATTCCCTCACAGAGAGCCGTCAAGATATCCCATCGCCTCCCCGCCCGTGTTGAACAAGAGATCAACGGCGGAGAGATGAGACGTAAATCCGTCAAAGATTTGGGGATATACGGGATGCTCGAATTGTTGGAAGAGCACGTCTATCCCCGCCTTTTCCCAGGTCGCCAGGTTCATGTAATCCCTCCCCCCGACACCGGCGAGATACATGTCGCCGCCCAGCCTCTGTGTGATCTCGATGAGGCGACGGTCCCGATCGTCGCTGACGCCGTCCATCTCCGACGCCAGGTAGAGCTGCGTGTCGATGCCGAGGGAGGACGCAATGAGCTTCGTCACCTCGATGTTCAAGGGAGAGAGCAGCTCCCATGGTCTATCGAGAAGGTCTTGGAGGGCGTCCCGGTAGGCGCCGTAATGGGGCGCCCTGCCGTAACAGGAGCCGAGCGCCGCGATATGTTTTTTCTGCCAGTTGACCGTTGTGTTGATACGCACGTCCCTGATGTCCTGGCCGAGCCTCTGAAGCACCGGCACCGTCAGCCACTGGGGGCCCTGCGGTCCCTTTATCCGGTTCCGGTTCTGGTATTCGTTTTTCTTGAACTGTACCGTGTCCAAGAAGACGAAAGCGTCCGCCTGGTGCATCTTGTGAAAGTATCCGAGCCAGGGCAGGTACTGGGGCTGATGAATCGCGACGATCATGAAGCCCCCTCCATCAGCTCCCGATACACGGCGGCGGTGTTTTGTATCATTGTGTATATATCATAGCGGGCACGGGCCCGTCGTTCCCCCTCTGCTCCCATACGCTCTCGGGCGGCGGGGTCGAGCAAAAGGCCGGAGCACGCCGCCGCCAGGGCGTCGGCGTCGTTGGGGGGAACCAGGACGCCCGTGACCCCGTCCTCCACCACCTCCGGGATGCCGCCCACGCGGCTCGCCGCCACCGGAAGCCCGCATGCCATCGCCTCCACGACGGCAAGGCCCATCCCCTCGTTCAGAGACGGCATCGCGAAGAGATCCCCCGCAGAGAGCAGTGCGCCCGCGTCGTATCT
This sequence comes from Candidatus Zymogenaceae bacterium, assembly GCA_016931225.1. NCBI lineage: Bacteria > Deltaproteobacteria > Candidatus Zymogeniales > Candidatus Zymogenaceae > Candidatus Zymogenaceae bacterium. Next base: position 58,018 of record JAFGFE010000019.1, on the reverse strand, counting down.
GTGGCCCGTGAAATGGACGCGATCCGAAATCCCCAATCGCTCCGCCTCCAGGGCGAGACGCTCCTTCATCGTCCCGTCGCCCACGATCAAAAAGCGCACGACGGCGTCCGCCGGGGACCCGGAGACGCTCTCTATGATCCGAGGCGCCGCGGTGAGGAGCGTGAGATGCCCCTTGACCGGCTCCAGGCGCCCGACGCTCACAATCACCAGGTCCCTCTCGGACCATCCCAGGGCCGCCCGGACGCCTTCACGGTCCCGTTGCGCGATGAGCTTTTCGATATCGATGCCGTTGGGGACGACCCGAAACCGGGCTTCCTCCCCGATGCCCCGCTCCAGGAATTCCCGGACCTCGGCATGAGAGAGAGTGATAATACGCTCACACCAGCCGGCGGCCAATTTTTCCGCCAGGATGAACATCCGGGTCTGCCAGGCCGGGAAGTAACCCGTAAATACCGTGCCGTGGGGCGCGTATATCGTACGCGCGTGCCCCGCGGCCTTTGCCGCGAGCCTCCCCAGAAACCCTCCCTTCGATGTATGGGTGTGGATGATGTCATACGCACCCCGGCGCATCAGCGACCACAGAGACAAGAGTGCGGCGGTGTCTTGAATGGGGGCCGGACGGCGTACCATAGACGAAACCGTATGGTACGGGACGCCGCGCTTTTTCAGCTCACCCGTGATGTCCCACGCCTGTGGTGCCTTTCCCGTGGCGACTTCCTGGATGAAGGTCTCGGGGTCCAGTCCGTCAAGGAGGGCGAGCAGCACCCGGGGGGCTCCCCCCTCCTCCATGCGGGTGATGATATGAAGAACCTTCAGCTGTGTCTGTCTCCCCTCGGGTGTCGTCATGACGGTGTCCATCAGAATCGAAAGAGTTCTGTACAGCGATCACAGGCCGGAAACCGCCCGTGACGTTTGATCGCCTGTCGATACCGTTGGTATCGGTCGTTGTTCCATATGGTATAAAAGGAATCGGTATCCAGCGATCCCATCGATGCGTTCATGGAGAGACAGGGCCTGACGCTTTTATCCGGAAAGATATACGCGGTCATCCAGGGGCTCTTGCATCGTCCCGAGTAGCTCCGGGGATCGAAGGGGAATGCGGTGTAGTAGCGGATGATCTCCTCCCGGGTCAGGTTCGGATAGACCGACGCGCCGAGGGCGGTTACCTCCTGTATCTTCTCGGTGAGAAGTGCGGGATCGATGTCGGGCAGACCGTCGTTGATGAATCCGGCCCAGTCGGTGCTTTCCGTGTCGAAGTGGTCGGTCATCATCCGGTTGTGCCGGTCGTACATCTCCTTGCTGATGAAGATGAGGTGATGAAACGTGACCTCCCGGGCGCCGAGGGCCCGGGCCGTCTCGTAGGTCTCTTTCAGGTGTTGATAGTTGAAATCGAAGATGGTGCTGTTGACATTGACGACGGGATGTTTTTTGCCGGCCCTTTTCTTTTCTTCGGCAAGGAGCAGAAAGCCCTTGCGCGCCTCTTCGAATACGCCGACCCTCCCCCGCACCCGGTCATGGATGGGAGGGGGCCCGTCCAGGGAGAAGATGATCTCGTCGAGATCCGCCGAAACGATCTCCTTCGCGTGTCGGGAGAGCAGCGTCCCGTTGGTGATGATGTTGACCCTCAGCCCCGCCCGCTTGATCAGGGAGACGGCGCCGATGATGTCGGGATACAGAAGCGGCTCGCCCCCGAAGAGGGTCACGACGGGGCGGAGCGTCTTTCCGTGTGAAAGGTCCGTGGCGACCGCCTCGATGTCGGAAAGCGTGAGCCTCCGGGAGAGCATCTCCTGGGTGTAATAGACGGACGATCCTCCCTCCCCCCACTGGCCGCACATAGCGCACCTGAGGTTGCACGCATAGGTGAGGAGCAGGGAGACCGTCTCCGGGGGGGCGCTCCATCCCCTCCCCAGGCGGTAGGAGAGAGATCCCCGGGCCCGCATCAGGGCGGACCGGACGGCGTAGGCGGGGAATTCCCGCGCCTTTTTGATGTTGCGTCTCAGGTTTCGCATGGGAATCATCGGGTTTCGTCCTCCTGGTTCAACAGATATTCCTCCCGCTCCCTGTCGTGGGGGTAGTAGTAATCCTTGTTCCAGCGGGAAGCGGTGCGGAGGTAATCGGCGATGTAGGAAGCGGCGAGGCCGGCGAGGATGATGACGAGCGCGATCAGGAGGTATAGTCTCTTGTTTGTTTTTTTATGTGTGCGCCGTATCCGTTTTTTTCTTCGTTCCATTCGGTCACCCCGCTATGCTTCGGATGGTCTGTATCATGGTCTCGAGGTCTTCCTCCCTGACCCCCGGGTGGGTCGGCAGCACCATCAGGCCGCGGGCGACACGGCTTGCGAAAGGAAAGGGGTCGCTCTTTTCGGGATAGCCCAGGTCGTATATCCGATGAATCGGCTTGAGGTACATCCGGGCCGTGTCGACGCCCCGGTCGAACAGCGTTCTCCGAATCCGAACCAACAGCCCCGGTTCATCCACCACGATGGGGAGATGATTGTACGAGGGAAGGGCGGTCTTTTGGATCCGGGGGAGCGTCACCCCCGGAAGTCCGGAGAGCTCCCGGTGGAGGGTATCCCCGTTTTTTCTCCGGGCCGCCACCTGGTCCTCCAGAGACGCGAGCTGCTCCATCCCCAGTCGGGCGATCAGGGGCGATCCCCCGGTCGGCTCGAAATGGTCATGCAGGGTGGTGGACTTGAACGGGGCGATCAGGCGGTACAGCGGGCCGTATATCTCCGGCCTGACGGCCCCCGACATCAGCGCCAGGGTGCCCCAGATCCTCGCGTTTTGGGCGAGGGTCTGACGCCGGACAGCGGCGACCTCGGCGGCCACGACGTCGGCGATTGCGGAGTCGGACACCGTCGCCACCCCTCCCCGAAAGGTCGAGATGATCTTCCCCTTGCACAGGGAAAAGAGTCCGGCTTCACTGAGCCCGCCCACGGGCCGCCCGCCGATAGACGCCCCCGGCGCCTGCGCCGCGTCCTCGATGACGAAAAAGCCGAGCTCTTTTGCCAGCTTCTTAATGGGCTGTAGATCCATCGGGAAGCCGAACATGTGCACCGGCATGACCGCCAGGGTATCGGAACCGGCGACGTCCCCAAGACGATCCGGGTCCAAGTTGAAGGTGGCGGGGTCCACATCACACAAGTTTGTGGTGAGCCCCGCCCGCTGTATTGCCAGGGTCAGGGTGGGCACGGTATATGCCGGCAGGATGACCGTGGATCTCTCCGGAATCAATCGGGAGAGCGCCTTCAGGATCACGAAGAGCGCCGTGGTGCCGGAGCCGACCAAAAAGGCCCTTGTGCTGCCCGTGGCCGCGGCGAACGCGTCCTCGAAGCGCGCCATGTCATCGGGACCGGATCCCCTCAGCGCCGTGATAAGCCCCCGTGGGGATTGGTAAAAGGAGTTTGTCGGTATCCGCTTCATCGTGATACTCCGCTCGGGGCGCATAAGTCGCCGCCCCTACGTATTCGTGCGGTCTCGTTAGTCATGTGAATCGCCGTCTGTTCTTCGATGTGTTGTAATATATGTAATGTAATATATTCTATCCTATCATATCACACCCCGGCGCCCGAGAAAAAAGGGGGCGCGAACAGTGTAACGTCCTTCGTGTTGTTATGAACCATTCCGTTTTCGGCCGTTCGTCGTATCGATGATGTCGATCAGGCGGCCGGCGGTTTTTTCCCAGCTGAAATGCCGGAGGATGAATTCCCGGGCGTTCCTTCGTATCGTTTCGGCCGATTCCGTATCCACAAGTAACGTTTTAATCGCCTCCGCAAGGGAATCCAGCGACACGTCTGCAATACGGTAGTAATGTGTTCCATCTACCAGTGCCTTGCCGTGTATATCACTGCAGTTGCTCACCACGACGCCCCCGGACGAGAGATACTCCAGCATTTTCAGGCTTGCCCCGGATGAGTACCCCGCGATCAAGTATACGAGAATGGAGGATGCGTTGATGAAGGCGGGGATGTCTCCGTGGGGTCTCATGCCGCAAAAGACCACCCGGTCCTGTATGGACAGCGAGGCGGCGATCGTTTCGCACAGTTTTCTCTCTTCGCCGTCTCCCACCATGAGGAATACCGCGTTTGGATGGCTTTGTATGACCAGGGATGCGGCGTGGATGATCAGGGGGGTGTGGGAATGGGGGTAAAATGAGCCCACGAAGGTGATGTATTGCGTGTGTGGATTCAGTCCCAGCCCTTCGATCGCCGTCGTTCGGTCTTTCGGGGAAAAAAGCTCCGTATTGACGCCGTTTGTGACGACGTGAATGGATTTGTCTTTCAGCCGATAGGTCTTTTGAAACATATCCACGAGCTCAGCGTTCACGAAGACGAGATGTTTGACGACACGGAGGTTGAAATGTTGCAGTGCCCGCAGTATGATAATTTTCACCCGGGACGTCCCCCCCATGGCGTGTTCCAGCAGCATTGAGCCGTTGATTTCCATGATGAGCGGTATGCCGAGGAGGGCGCACGCCAGGGCGACGCCGGACATGAGGGCCATTTCCCGGGAATAGACCGCCCGTGGTCTTCTTTTGATCCCGTGACCCAACACGTACAAAGGGAGGAGGAAGAGATACAGATACTCCCGGATGAAGCGGATGTCTATGGTCGGGACACAGACGATCCGGCACCGGGGGGGGCGGGTGAAGGGGTATGTCTTCGGGATGAAGAGCGTCACGTCCTCTCCCTTTTTTATCCACTCATCGACCACCTCCCGGATGTGCACCGTCCATGCCGCCTCGGCCCGCAGGTCTTCATAGCAGGTGTAAAAGATACCGCCTGTGTGATTCTTTTTTGTGAGCGCTGCGGTATTCATCGGCCGTCCCTTTCGGCGTGTGTCAGGAAGAGGCCTTCGAGCCTCCGGGCGATATCCCGGATATCGAATCGGTCGCGCACCCGTTCGCGGCCGGCCCGGGCGAGTCGAACGGAAAGGTCCTCGTCCGTCAGCACCCGGAATATCGCCTCAACCAGCGGCTTGATCGCATCCTCCGGCGTCAACAGTCCGCTGACGTCGTCTTCGATCAGCTCCGGTATCCCGGAAATATCGCTGGAGACGACCGGAATCCCCGACGCCATCGCCTCCATCAGCGCCACCGGGATGCCGTCGTGATGGCCGTCAGCCGCTGTGACACAGGGGATGACGAACAGGTCCGCCTCACGGTAGAGCCGGGGCATCGATTCGTTGGCGACACCGCCGAGAAATTCGGCGTCTATATCCAGCTTCGCCGCCAGTTGTTTCAGCCTTTCTTTTTCGGGGCCGTCTCCGGCGATCACCAGCCGACATCCCATGTTTCTGAGGCGCACATCACTCATCGCCTCCAGGAGACGGGGGATGCCCTTGGGGGCCACCAGCCCCCCGGCGGTCAGGATGGTCCTTTTTCCGTGTGGTTTGTTTTGTTCCCCTTCGTTTGGATGGAACCGCTCGGTGTCCACGCCGCACGGGATGACGATGAATCGATCCTCCGACACGCCGGTCTTTTGCATCAGGTGTGCTTTATTGAACGCCGAGATGCACCGGACGAAGGCCGCCGCCCGGCACTTTTCCCTCATCAGGTCCCAGTCTATCGGTTCCTTGAAGATATCGTAAGCGTGGGCGGTGAATCCGAAGGGGATCGTGGTGTTATGTGATGCGGTCAGGGCAGACAGGGCCGGGCCCGACGCGAAGTGCGCGTGTAACAGACCGGGGCGGAATGGTGTGGTTCGTTCGATGCGGCGGGCAAGGGACAAGGTGGAGGCGGCGATGCGCCACCCGACGCGCCGCCTGAGAGCCGCCAGCCGTCGTGGCGTCTCCATCGGTTTTCGGATTGCGAGGGAGGCGAGATTTGTTATATCACGGGCGGTGGATGCACGGGCCGGAAATTCGAGTCCCCGAAACTCTTGGTAGCGGGCCGGATTCGTCGGGTATATTTCAATTCTGCATCCCGAGTCTCTCAGGGCGTCGATCTCGTAGGACAGCCAGCCCGGACTGATCGATTCCAGGATATACGCCACGGTGATGTTCTCGGTTTCATGCATGGCCGGATTCCGTCATATCGTTCAGTATGCGGGCCAGTTTTCCCGTCAGGTGAATCCTATTGTATTTTTCGATCTTGTTCATATCGGGGTGAACGTTCCGACCGTCCGCAAGCGAGTCTATCACATCGGGGAGCATGTCCGCGACGGCATCCGGGTCGTCCTCGGTCATGACGGCGCCGGTGCCTGTCTCCCTGACGATGCAGGCGGCCTCGCCCTCGGGAATCGCCGCCAGGATGGGAGTGCCGGACGCCAGGTACTCGAAGAGCTTGCCGTGGACCACCAGTGACGCGTTCTCCCGGTGGGGAACGGCCAAGAGTGCGATGTCCGCCCTGCGCACCGCCTCTACAGCGTCGGCGTGATCGAGGTAGCCGTCGATGCGTGCGGCCGCCCCCAGGATGGAATCGATCCGTCGGGCAATGGCGTCGTCCATCACTCCGATGAATCGAAGGACGAAGCGCCCCGATCGGATCGGATCCCGCGAGAGCATGCGCCCAAGACCTGAGAGGAATCGCTCGGGCAGCCCCTCCCCGTAGAGCGATCCCGAGTGAATCATGACGATGGAGGCGCCGTCGCCCGATGCGCCGGACCTCTGGATGGGTGCGGGAAAGTCGTCGGGATCGAATCCGTTGTGTACGGCGGTTATTCTGGCGGGGTCAAGACGGTGTCTCTCGATGAAGGTCTCACGAAAGCCCTCGGTGGCGCATACGACGTGATCGGCGGCCCAAAGGATGCGCCCCTCGGCCTTCAGGCGCCTCTTTTTTATCCATGCGGGATCGGCGTTGTTGCGGTAATCCCCCGACCAGAGGTCGCGGAAATCGGCGATCCAGGGGATATTGTTTCGCCGGGCGATTCTCTCTGCCGCAAGGTGCGCGGACGGCGAAGGCGACGTGGAGAAGACCGCGTCTATGGGGTGCTTTCTGATGAATCGACCTCCCCGTCGGGCGGCTTTTTTGGCCCAGGAGATTTTTTCGTCCGGGAAGAACAGGATGCGCGTGACCGTCCGTGCGCGTTTCGATCCGATGATCCTTGGAAGCAGCGAAGCGACGGGAATATGTCCGCGCGCGGGAATTCTCTCGATCTCGGTGCCCCCCGGAACGTCGGAGCTGAGGGAGGTGTCGACCGCCCAGTAGTATGGGTCCGCCGCCGTCAGGACGATCGGCTCCCACCCGAAGCGGGGGAGGTATTTGACGAATTTCGCTGTACGCTGCACACCGCCGCCGCCCATGGGCGGGAAGTTGTACGCGATTATGAGAACCCGCTTTGTCATGACGAAAAGACGCACCCGTCCGGATTGATGTTATTAATTTCGATGCCGATTTCCGGCGTCGGAAAACAGCGATTCGATGCGAACGACGTTTTTGTGTATGTTGTACCCGTCGATGATGAGTCGCCTCCCTTCACGTCCCATGGAGAGGCGCAGTTGATCGTCCCGCAGGAGGAGTTCCAGCTTGTCCGCCATCGCGTCCGGTTCCTGCTTCGGGACCAGGAATCCGCTCACCCCGTCGTCGACGATTTCCGAAAGCCCCATGATATTCGTCGCCACCACCGGCAGCTCCATCGCCATCGCCTCCATCATCGCCACCGGAACGCCCTCGGAAATGCTGGGCAGGGCGAAGATGTCGGATCGGGCGAGATAAGCGAGCACCTCGTCGCGGCTTACGGCACCGGTCAGCTCCGTGTTTTGAGATATGCCCCCCTCGTCGATGATGCTCTGGACGGCGTCTTTCCCCTCGCTTCCCCCTCCGATGATGATCGCGCGAAACGGGACACCCCGGTTCTTGAGGATCACCAGAGACCGGGCCAGGGTGTCAAGGGACTTGACCGGCCGAAACCAGGAGACGGCCACGATGCGAAGGGGGATGCCGCCCCGAAGATTTTCGTTCGGGACGAGCCGGTCGGGGTCCACCCCGCACCTGACCACTTCGACCCGGCGAGAGATGGGCCCGTAACGTTGTTCCAGGTAGGTCCTGTTGTATTCGGATATGGTGATAAACGGACGGGCCTCGTCGATGATGTCCCGAAGGTGTGCGATCGGTTTCAGAAACAGGTCCGATCCGTGGATCGTGTGCGACGCCGGTATGCTGAGCTCCCGGGAGAGGATCAGGGCGTACAGCGAGTTGACCGAGACGAATTCGCAGTGAATTCTGTCGATCTCCTTTTTTTGGATGATCCCGGCCAGGTAAAACGCCCGTATCGACCCCTTGATGCCGATATATCTGCGTCCTTTTTTTATCAGCCGAAGAAGAAAGCGAGGGGTCGTCACCAGGCCGAGGAGGAAGGTCCGAATAATGCGGATATGCGCCGCAACGACGAGGCCCCGGACGAGGACGGGATCACACTCCTCCAAGGGTCGGGAGAGGGGGAAGATGGAGAAGACCGTAATGTCATGACCGCGTCCCGTCAGTGACAGCATCTGGTCCGTCACCGCGGGATGGATGGGAAATGTATTTACGAGGTATGCGATCTTCATCGTGTGTGTCGATCCGCCTTACGATCCGGGACCGCTCCCCGGGGTTTCCGTCACTTCCGGCGCCGGGGAGGTCGATGGGACGGAAACGTCTCGGAGGGCGTGTTCATTCCGCTCCAGGACGAACAGCGCCCCCAGGAAGAACCAGTACGGCTCCATGATGCGGACAATGATAAAGGATGCGGCGCCCACGGAGTGTCCCAAAAGAGCCGCGGTTCCCGCAATGAGTCCCATGGCAAGCCCCCGAATCAACGGGTCTTCGCTCTTGGAGTAGGTGCGGTAGAGATATCGAAAGATGACGTACATCAAAAATCCAAACGCGGCGACGCCCACAAGACCCATTTCGGCAAGCAGCCTGAAATAGGTGCTGTCGATGATGCCCACGCCGGTGATTCCCCATCCCATCAGCGGGCGCTGCTTCCACTTGTTCAAGGAATATTTGAAGGAGTCGATTCGCATCGACGTGGACGGATCGAGCCCCGTTTCCCCGATGGTCACGGTATTTTCGAAGCCGGTCTCTGGAGTGAACGTCTGGGTGATGCGGTCCTTTACCGCGTCCGGCAGTATGAACGGGGCCGCAACGACGGACAACAACAGGAGAATCGTCAACAGGGCCCGTTTGTCGGTCAGGATGTAGAACACAACGAACATGGGCACCGCCGCAACCCAGGAGGATCGCGACATGGTGAAGAGAAACGGGATGAGGAGAAACGCGATGATCCCCACCAGAAGCCTTCGAAGTGCGGGGTTTTTCAGGTGATGCCACAGGCCGCCGCACACCGAGATGATCAGGATCAGATACCCCCCCAGGGTGTTGGGTTCTCCGGCTTCCCCCTCGAAGGGAGCGCTCACCCTGATGCCGAAGGGGATCTGTACCGAGGCGTACAGACCTGTGAACACCGCAACGAGCATCGCCGCGATGAGAAACCGCACAACCTGGTCCTTTTCTGTGATGTTGTTTGTGAATATGAAATAGACCAGGAAGAACTCGATGTATTTGAAGACGTAGAGGAGTCCCGACAGCAGGTGCAAATTTCCCCTAATCGCTCCCAGCAGGGTGGAGATAAAGGCGGCGAAGATGTAGAGCCGGATCCCCTGGTTGAGCGGGGTTGTGGCGAACAGGCCGATGCCCTTATATATCGCCGTTTTCACCAGCCAAGACATGAAGACGATGAAAATGAGGATGTCTTCCACGCGAATGACGAGGGACCGTCCTTCGGCGAGGGACCCTCCCAGGGAAAACTCCGGCGAAAAAAGCATTGCGAACAGGATGAGATAGAGGGCCATCTCCGTGTTGAAAAAACAGATGCCCGCCGCCATGACGCCCACGAGCAGGACTATCGTCTTGATGCCCATGCCGCCGGATATCGCCGCGGCCAGAAGGACGATGAGGATGACCATCGCTCCCAAAATGAGAAGCGATACGGTCCGTGCGGTCGTTGCTTCCGGAAAGGTTGCTCTCATGGATTGTTTCTCGGATGCACTGATTCCTGAAGGTGCTATTTATCGTGTCGCCTGGAAAAGAGACGGGACGCCTTCTCTTTTATGGAGCCGATGAGATGGGAGAGGTTTTCCTTTGTGATGATTTCTCTCCGACGGTCCCAGAGATCCTTGATTTTTTCCCACTCCGACTGCGGCTGGGGCATCTCCTGCTCAGAGTAATAGTACTGGTAATGATATTCGTAGTAGTCCGGCCCGTATTCCGGTCTCACGCCGTTCAAAACGACGCCCATGATGTTCGCCTTGACGTTTTCCAGATGGGACTTGGAACGCTTCAAGACGCCCCGGGCGATTTTACCCACCTCATACAGCAGTATGACACTGTCGGCCTTCTGGCTTAAAAGCACCGCATCGGTGACAGGCATCACCGGCGTACTGTCGATGATGATGAAATCATATTCGGTTTTCACTTCTTCGAGGAAGTGGGCCATCTGCTGTGAGTTGATGAGCTCTGCGGGATTGGCGGGAAAGACGCCGGAGGTGATGAAATGAAGCTGAGCGAGCTCCGGGGACTTGATGAGAAGATTCATGTCGAAACTGCCGCCCAGGATAATATCATTGAAGTCTCTTTTCACGTCACGCCACGGCTGCGTACCGAGGATCACATCAGACAATCCCGGAGACTTGTCTACGCCGAAAATCTTGCCCACGACGCCCCGGCGGAGGTCCGCCTCCACCAGCAGTGTCTTGTAACCGCCCAGGGCCAGTGTGATCGCGGTGTTGATGCAGTTGATGCTTTTCCCCTCCTGCAGAGACGAACTGGTTATCATAATGGTCTTGACGTTCTTTTCCTGATTGGCGAACAGGATGTTGGTTCTCAGCGATCTGTAGGCCTCCACCGCCGGGAGCTTCGGAGGAAGGTTCAGCACAATCGGGTATTTCTCCTTCTCGTCATCCCCTCCCTTGGCATCCGACGGCGATGCGGACTCTTTGTCCATGGAAATATACGGAATGACACCCAGCACCGGAAGCTCCAGGTAGCTTTCCACGTCTTCAATGGTGCCGATGGAGGTATCCAAGTTTTCCATGACCACCGCGAAAAACGCCCCCAGCATGATACCGAGAATCAGGCCGACAAACAAAGACGACCCGGTGTTGGGGGGATTGATGGGCTTGTCCGGCGGGAGGGCGGGAGCGACGATCGATACCTCCTCGATTTTTCCCGATTCCTGGATGAGAATCTCCTGGTATCGGGAATTGAGCTCCGCATAGAGATCACTCTGGAGTTCCACCTCCCGCTGGAGTCGCTCGAGGGTCAGGTTTTCATCGGGATAATCGGAGGCGCGGTCTCGATAATAGTCGATATCCGTTTTCAGGGCTTCCATCCTGCTGTTGTTTACGGAAATACGGGAATTGATATCGTCGATCATGAGTCTCCGTATTTCATCGATTTCCCGGGTGAGTTCAACGATGACCGGATGACGGGACGTATATGTGGCCAGGTACTTGTCCCTTTCAACGATCAGATCCTGCATCTCCCTGTTCAGGACGTAGAGGTTACTGTGGATATCCAATTCGTGTACCGAGAAATCGGTATTGCCGCCGGCCTCGGTCAGATTGTCCTTGAAAAACTTCAGAGTCTCGTTCTCTCGTTTGAGGGTGTCGTATTCAAACTCGAGGTCCGACAGGACGTCCAGATCGGTTATGGCCTGGCTGTTCAGCGAGATGATTTCACGCTCTTTCTGATATTCTTTCAGGTTGTCTTCCGCCTGCTCAAGCCGCTCCGACACCAGCTCAAGTTGATTTTCTATAAACAGTTTCGTGTCGATGGTGCGTTTGTTTGTCTCTTCGATGTTGTAGTCCCGATAGCTCTGCGCCAGAGCATTGGCCAGGGCCGCCGCCTCTTCGGGATCGGTCGCTTTGACCGTGATGTTGATGATGTTCGTATTCTCCTCCGGCTCGGCGGTTATCCGGGCCTCAAACATGGAGATGACGCTCATCAATTCTTTTGAAACGAGAATCTCGTCCGAGGTTATCTCGGGATCGATCAACCCCGCCTTTTTTGCCGCCTTTTCCAGCACGGAGAAGCTGGTGATGATTTTCGTCTGGGAGGTGATATTGTCATAGGGAGACCAGTAAAAAACGGAGTCGAGCATACCCGCGAGGGTTTGGCTTTTATCATACTTAACCTTGGATGTGGCCTCATAGAACGACGTCGGCGATTTAATCTGGGCGAACAGGGCGCTGATCAGCGTCAGCGACACCGCGGAGAAGATGATAATTCCCTTTCTCTTTTTGAAAATCCTGACGAGGTCCTTGATCTGTATTTCGTACTGCGCCATATTGTGGAGATCCTCTGGTTGTTACGGAATGATGGTGAGGCCGATGGCCTCTGCGGGATAGAACGCCGATTTGAGTATCGTTACAATCTGATCGGCGACATACGCGATATCTGAAATATGTGTTGCGGGGACATATACGACATCACCGCTTTTGAGAATGACATTTTCATTCAGGGAGCCCTTTTTCAGAAAACCCGACATGTTGGACATGATAATATTGGGGGTGACGTAGTAATCACGTATGACCAGCACCTGCTTGAGTTTTGCATCCCGTGTAACTCCTCCGGCGGAGGCCAGTATCGACGCCAGGGTGACGCCGTTCTCAAAATCATAGGCCCCCGGTTTGTTTACCTGCCCCATAACATACACCATTTCCCGAATGCTGATCATCACGATGGGATCAACGTAATATTCGGAGAGGATCCCGGTCAAGAGATCGTCCATCTCTCTTTCCGTCAGGCCCAGAACCGGGATGTCTTCCAAAAACAGCACATCTATGGCGCCGTTCCGATCAACGATGAGCTCAAGTTCGGTGGGCTCGTCCGGCTCCCAGATGGTAATGGTGATCTCGTCTCCCGGTTTGATAGTCGGCTGATAGTTGTGTGTGTCCTTTGGCGTCGAAGCAAGGGTGTATGCGGGAATGGTGGGCGCCGTTGCGCATCCTGTGCCCAGAAGGAACAGGATGATCAAAACACAGTATGCCAGGTGGTTCTGTTTCATGGGACGTTTATCCTTGTTCGATGTCCAGGGTTCGCTCGTCGATCCCTTCGACGATATACAGGAGCGGCGACTTCATCAGGTCCAGGGTTCGCGGTATCCCGAGGGGATCGCCGTTGCTATCGAAGAGGATTTCCACCACGTGGCGAAAATGAGATCCGCCCATGCTCCCGATGACCCGGCCCGTCTCATGATTGTTCAGCTTCACGTAGCATCCCACCGGGAAGAGGGTTATTTCCTCCAGGAAGGCCTTGAGCACCCGGGTATCGTATTTTTTCGCTCTGGTGTCGATGATCTCCTTGATGGCTATCAGCGGGATCTTTCGGTCATGATACGCGCGGGTGTGGGTAAGGGCGTCGTAGGTGTCGGCGACCATGATGATTTTTGCATAGAGACCGATCTGCTTGCCGGTCAGTCCCTGGGGGTACCCGGTGCCGTCGATGAATTCGTGTTCCTGGTAGATTGTCTCCGCAAGGTAGGTATAGTGACTATCAGCGGAGTTGACCAGGTCGTAGGCCAGCTTCGGATGGGAGCGCAACAGGTCTCGCTCGCTCTTTGATAGCGGCGTGGTCTTTTGCACGATTTCATCGGGGATCAGCATGAGTCCGATATCGTGAAACAGGCCGCAGAGGGCGCAGTTGGTTTTTTGGGGTTCGGGGATGCCCATCCGTGTGGCGATTTTTGTGGTGAAAAGCGTGGTCCATATGGCGCTTTGAGCGAGGTCCGTGTAGTCGTAATCGGCATATGCGCGGAGCATGTAGTAATTTTCGAAGGTATCCATGGACGAGATGAATTCCGCTGTCAGCGATTCCATCAACGAAAAATCGGGGGCATCTCCGTTTCGAACCTGATTGTACATGTCGGTGAGCGAGGTGTGCAGTCGGGACAGGATATCTTCCGCCTGCTCGTTCTCCGAGTCGCTGTGAAACGGCCTGTTCCGAGATTCCCCGTTTTTCGTGCTGCTCATGTCGGTTTCGTTCATCATTGTACTGAATTCCATGCCTTTCGATGTATCGGAGGGTTTTTGTGCCGTGTCTTTCGATTTTTTCTTTTTCGAGAGAAGTTCATCTTCGTCTCGAATGATATCGGATATTTTTACCACTGTCTTTTCTCGTTAAGGATATTATTGACTATATGTTCGCTTACATATTCGCTTTTCATGCTCCAACCCATGAGGAGGGCCATGTCACAGAGGTTGTTGATCTTCCGGGGTATCCCCTCGGAATATTCATAGATGAGCTCGAGGGCTCCCGAGGTGAAGACGGTTCGGGAAAGTCCCGCCTTTCTCAGTCGAAACTCGATGTACTTGACCGTTTCTTCGTACTCGAGGCTCGACAGGTGATATTTCAGGGCAATGCGCTGTTCGAACTGGGGTATGCTTTTCAGCGTGTCGTTCAGTTCCGGCTGGCCCAGCAGTATGAGGGTCAGGAGAAACCGGTTGTTCAACTGGAAGTTCAACAGCAGTCGCAGTTCCTCGAAGGACTGCCGATCGGTGATGAGCTGGGCCTCGTCGATGATGATGACGGAGTCTTTTTCCTCTTCCATGTTTTGGAGCAACACCCTGTTGAAGTGATGCAACAGATCCACCTTCCGGTTTTTAATGTTTTCCCCGGTCAATTGATAGATGATTTCGCCCAGGAGCAGTGTTGGAGATATCTTTGGATTTTCGATCAAGGCGACCTCGTAATTATCCTTGGGAAGCCGTGAAATGAGGCTGCGGGACAGAGTCGTCTTTCCGCACCCGACTTCGCCCGTCAGCATCACACATCCCTTGCGTCGTGAGATGCCGTATAACAGACGATACAACGCCTCCTTGTGCTGGGCTGATTTGTAGAGAAACTGCGGGTCCGGCACGTTTTCGAACGGAGATTCCAAGAGACCCCAATAGCTCTCGTACATTATGTTTCTCCCGGATGAAATAAGCTGGCCGATGTTTTTATAGAATAGATATAAATTATCTTAATTTTAAATAAATTATGCTATATTTACAAGAAAAATACCACAATAATAGTCGAATATACACACGCATACTGTATCAATCCGTTTTTTATAGGTCATCAGTATTCATAGTATAGTAATTATGCACATTTCATGCCAAGAAAGAAAAATGGAAGGAGTGAATAATCAGAGGTAATCACATGCTCACTCGGGTCTTCGGGGGACGGTGATGGGGAAACAGGAAGACATTATATTAATTTCCCATATATTTCAATATGTTACGCTAATCGAAACAACAGAATGATGTAATATGAGCTTCCGTGGGTAGGTAAGAAGGGAAGTCGTGTGGAGGACGTTATTTCTATTGTGATGATTATGCTTCGAGGTTATGATGTGTTTAAATATTGTTGCAGCAACGCATCAGATTTGTTGCTTTTCGAAAGAAAATGCAACACTTTTGCAACAATACATCGGTCGATGGTGTTCATTGCCCACAGAAAAAAGTCGATAATGGATCGACGAAAGCGAAGAGAAACACTCTTCTTTTCGTTATTGACCGTCTTCAAGCATCTGATAGCGCTTCATCTTTCGCCACAGGGTTGATCGGTTCATGTTCAATGCCTTGGCGGCTCGTGTCTTGTTGCCGCCGAATTGAATCAGTGTCTGCTCGATATGCCTTCTCTCCGCATCTTCCTGCTCCTCCCGCAGGGACCGGCCGTCGCCGATGGTTCCGATCACCCTGCTTTTCAGCTCCCGGGGCAGGTAATCGATCGTGATGGACGGGCCGCGGCACAGCACGTAGGCGTGTTCTATGATATTTTCCAACTCCCGGACGTTGCCCGGGAAATCATAGTTCATCAGGAAGTTCATGAAATCTTCCGACACGTTCAGATGGTCCGCGCCGAGCTTTCGGGAAATCTTATCGATGAAGTGTTCCACGAGGAGGGGAATGTCCTCGCGGCGGTCCTTGAGCGGTGGAATAACGATATTGACGACGTTGAGTCGATAGAAGAGGTCTTCCCGAAAATGCCCGTTTTCCACCTCATGAACGAGGTCCTTGTTTGTGGACGCAATAATACGCACATCCGCCCGCATCGGAGTGACGGATCCCAGCGGTTCGTATTCCCGCTCCTGGAGCACCCGAAGCAGTTTCCCCTGAAGCGTCAGGGGAAGCTCCGCAATCTCATCCAGGAGGATCGTTCCTCCCTGGGCTCGGGTGAAGCGGCCCGGTTTGTCCCGTATCGCGTCGGTAAAGGCGCCCTTGACGTGTCCGAACATCTCTGATTCCAGCAGGTTTTCCGGCAGTGCCGCGCAATTGACCGCCACAAACGGCCCCTCCCTGCGGCGGGAGAGATTGTGGATTGCCCGGGCGAAGAGTTCCTTGCCGGTGCCGCTTTTGCCCTCGATGAGCACCGTGGTGTCGGTTTCTGCCAGGTGGGGCATGATATCGAAAATCTCCCTGATTTCCCGGTTTTTGCTGACGATGTCTTCGAACGTGTATCGGCCGGAGATTTCCTTTTTCAGTTCGCTGATGGTTTGAATGTCTCTGAGGGTTACCACCGCCCACAGCGCCCCTGTTTCCTCGTCGCGCAGCGGGGATATCCCGAGGGAAATCGGAAGTTTCTTTCCGTCTCGCAGCGTGATGATCAACTCCTGGTTTCCCACCTCTCTTCCCGATTTCAGGGCGTTTGTGAGAATGCGGTAGAACCTCTCGTCCAGGGCGGGCAGTATGTGGTCGATCGAGGCGCCGATGATGTCGTGCCGCGGTTTGCCGAAGAGCTTTTGAGCGGCGGCGTTGCAGAACGTGACAATGTGTTCCGTATCTATAACAAATACCCCGTCCGCCACGCTGTCCAGAGTAATATCCACAAAGCGCTTTCTCTTTGTGTAGTCCTTGATGATTCCCTGATAGCCGACCACATCACCGTTTGGATCGGTCATGACGGTGGCCGTTATCAGGGCGTCCAGTGTGGTGCCGTCCCTCCTTTTCAGCGTGACCTCGAAACCGTTGACGAATCCGTCCTGCTCCATCTTCCGCTGAAATCGGAGGCTGTCTTTGGGATGTTCAAAGAAATCGTTCACGACGGTTTCAATCGCCTCGTGTTCTTCGAGGCCGAAGAGCTCCAGACCCGCCGGATTGATGTCGACCACGCGGCCGTTTGCCGCCGAGATAAGGATGACATCCCGGGAGTTCTCGAAAACCTCCCGCCATTTTCGTTCCGATTCCGCTATGCGTCGCACCGCCTCGATGCGATCGGTGATATCAATGTCAAGCGAGAAGCGGACGTCCCTGCCGTCGGGCCACTGTATGATGCGGTCGGATATCATGAAATCCCGGTTCAGCACCGGATTGTGTAACTCCCATTGATACGTCTCATATCGGTGTTTCAGGATGACGTCGTTGGTGCAGAATTCACACGGATCGGTGTGTCCCATCAGTCGTTCATAACAGATATCCCCGATCAGGGAGGCTCCGAATTGGGCCTCCGCGGCGGGATTGACATAGAGAATTTCGTATGTGTTCGGGTCGGACACATAGATGATTTCATTGATGCTGGAAAAAATGGAGAGGAGCTGCTCCCGCTCCCGGGCCAGGTCCACCGTCCGCTCCGCCACCCGCTCCTCCAACTCCTCCTTTGCCCGGTTGAGCGCATTCAGTGTCTGAACCCTTTCCGTGATATCCACCAGTATACCGGTGAAGCCCGCAGTTTCGTTTTTCGGGGTGCTCATGGGCCGTCCCGATGCACGCATGTATTTTATCGGACCGTTTCGCGTGTGAACCTGAAACCTCAGGGTATCGGGAAATCCGATGGGTGCCTCGTCGAGAGCGGCCTGTACGGTATGTCGTTCTTCGGGCTCCACGAGGTCCACGAACGGCTTCCCAACGAGTTCCTCCGGGGCGATGCCGAGGAGTGTTTCGACGATCGGGCTGACATAGGAAAAGCGATTTTCCCTGTCCAGGTTGAAAACAATATCATTGATGTTCTCCACCAGCATTCGGTATTTCTGTTCGCTGGCTTTGACTCGCTCATGAGCCTGTTTTCGTTCTATGGCGTATCGTATGGAGCGGATCAACAGGTCCCGATCGGTTTTCCCTTTGTATAGATAGTCCTGGGCTCCGTGTTTTACCGCCTCGACCGCCGTTTCTTCATCGTCCATGGAGGTTAAAACGACCACCGGGAGCTCCGGTGAAGCCTCCATGACCGCCAGGAGGGTTTCAACGCCCTCGCTGTCAGGGAGGTTCAAATCCAACAGCACGGCACTGATCGGCTCGTGAGAAATCAGGTTCAGTCCCTCCTGGAGGCTTTCGGCGACGTGGAGGTTCAAGTGACGGCCGGGAGCTTCCTGGAGGATCCGACAGATGATATCGACCTGCAGTCTATTGTCCTCGATGAGCAGGATGGAATATGTTGTGTCGTCCATGATTCCTCGGTGCTCTCTGAAAGTGAACTATGATGTCTTATAATACCATAATTTCGGCGAAAAGGGGAAGAAGTGTTGCAGAAACGAAACACTTTGTGAAAGAACGGTCCCTTTACAGAATACGGGATTTTCAGTAGATTATCGGGCTTCAGGGCAGCACCGTAACGGCGGTGACAAGGAGATCCGTAAGGGAATCGGCGGCGCGGCCCATACCTTTAAAAAAACGAAGCACGGGGATGAGCCGCCTGGGATGGCGGGCGAAAAAAAGGACGGCCCGCATCGGCATGATGTCTCCTTGGGCGTCAAGGAAGCCCGACAGTGGAGGAAGCGTCTGGTCGGCGGTATCGGAGATGACCCGGAGCGCGAGGTGGGGTACGCCTGTGGCCTGTGCCTCCAGGGCTGTGGCCGCGCTCTCCATATCCACGGCCAGGGCGTCGTATCGGCGAAATAATTCTTTCTTTTCCGATGCATCCGGTATGAAGCGGGGGGTGGAGAGGAGACTCCCCGCGGCCGTCCCGGGACGGGCCGAGAGGAGCTTTGTGTGTATTTCCTGTGGGGCGTCGATCCGTGCGTCCGATTGGTCGACAATCCGAGAGGGAATGACGGTATCTCCCAGGGCAAGGGAGGGGTCCAGGCCGCCGGCGAATCCGGCGGAGAATATCAGGTCCGGGCGGTGGCGGTGAATGAGGGTCCTGGCGGCGATCCGGGCTTTTTTCATGCCCACACCGCTGATGAGGACGAGAATCTCCTTTTCCTCATGGATGCCGCGGTAGAGGGGAAGCCCCCCCGATGTTTCCCGGTCGAGGACACCCAGGCGGTCAAGGAAGCCTTTCACCTCCCGGGGGAGGGCCGCGATAACGCCGATCCGCGTTTTCATCACGATGTCAGCGGGCGTCTCGTGCGCAACGAAAGCCGACGGTCGGAAGCGATCGATAGGAAGGCGGCCCCTCGCTTCGTCCATAGACCGTCAGGGAGTCCGGTCCGCTGGCCCAGTCGCCGCCGCGGAGTGTATGGGTGGTGCCTTCCATCGGTCCCGAGGGATTCTTCGACGGGGCGTTTCGGTAGTAGGATGCATCGTACCAGTCGCCGACCAGCTCCGACACGTTGCCGGCCATATCGAAAAGACCATACCCATTTGGGGGATAGATACCCACCGGCGTCGTGCCGTTTCGCTTTCTGTCGTAGTTCGCCCGGGTCGTGTCCAGGTCGTCTCCCCAGGGGTGCGGGCTGTCCGTAAGGCCGCCCCTGGCCGCCCGCTCCCACTCGGCCTCGGTGGGGAGTCTCTTTCCCGCCCAGCGGGCGAAGGCTTCGGCCCCGGAGAAATTGACCATGACGACCGGGTGATCTTCATACCCCGGCTCCACCTCAAAACCGCCGCCTACTTCTTTTATACGGCATGATTCGCTTTCGGTGAGTATCCACGGAATGCCCTCGGTTTCCCGATTGCCCTTTTCATTCAGGAAGGCGGCGAAATCGCTGTTTGTGACTTCGAACCTGTCGATGAAAAAGCCATCGACGCTCACCTCATGTGGCGGTCGCTCGTCGGTGCTTCCGGCCATGTTTCCCATGACGAAGGCGCCGCCGGGGATGAATACCATGTCCGATACGTCCTGAGCGAAGATCGGTACGGCGCAGAATGCTATGATACAAAACGATAGAATAACAAGGGATAGTTTTCTCATAGTGGTGTTCCTTTATCCGTAGAAATTACCGGAGGCCCGCGAGGTCTTTTTCGATGGTGTCAATGATTTCTGTAAAAAAGGGAAACACGGAGGGCGTCGAGATGAAATCCTCGTGGATGGATGCAAGTCGCGCCGCCTCGGTGGAATGATCAAGGAGTGTTCGTTGATCGAGGAAAAACGATACAAACGTCACCCGGTCGAGGGTATCGCGATACTTGTGGAGGAATGCCATATTCTCATCGATTTGAAAGAAGCAGCGGGACATCTCCTCCAACAATGATGTCGTATATGTCTCCCGGGAGGCGTAGGGAAGGTCCGTCCCCCACTCGCTTCCCGCATAGATATCGGGCTGTAGCATTCGGTCGATAAACGATACCGTAGCCAGGAAGAGATCGCCGGTGGCGGTTACGGCGGCGTACAGGGGATGGTGAGTCCTTTCTGTGCCGTACTCCTCCCGGTACAGGGTCAAAAGATAGGCGCCTTCGGCGACGGAGGCGATGTAATACGAATCGGACACCCCCACGTCCAGGAAGATCTGCAGTCGCCGGTATTCCTCGAACATTGCGAAGGAATCCTCGATAAACGCCTTTTCCGCCTTGAAGGGGAGGTAAAAACGGGTGACGACGAGGATGCCTGCCGTCGCCAGGATGAGTACAAGCAGAACCGAAGACAACACGGCCCTGGGGGGAGAGAGCCGCGGGAGATTCCGGACGGCGGCGGACAGCGACGATATGGGGAAGAGCTTTCGCCTCGGTTTGATGACGTGTGCGTCCGTCTCCCCCCCGTCGTATTCAACCACTTCCTCCAGGATGAGCGGCTCATCCTCGTCGAGGGCGTCGGGGGCCGTCTCCATGTCGTCGGGCGCACCGTCGAGGACCGGTTCTCCGCCGTGTGTTGTTTCGTCGAATTCATCCGAGGTGCCCGCGGCGGACTCCTCATCCCGGGGTCGTTCGGGAACGCCGAATTCATCGAGGGCCTCATCGATGTGTCCGAGGTCGGTGGGTAAATCAAGAAAGTCCTTCACGTCCGGATCGGCCAGAAGCTCGTCTATCTCGTCCGGGCTGTCATCCAACATGACGTCATAGATGGATTGATTCATGGCCGCTTCTATGGCGTCGGCGTGGGCGGCGTGGATATCATCTGTGACAATGACGTCCTCTTCCGCGTAAACGCCGGCCGCCGGACCTGCGCCCGTTTGAGAGAGAGGAACCGTGAAGTTCTCCCTGCAGCCGGGGCAGCGCAGCCTGCCGGATGACGCCCTGAGCCTCTCTTCATCGACACTACCCGAGATGCCGCAGTGCGGACAGGTGACTTTCATGGGATCAATGACCTAAGTATAATTATGGTATTGATTTCGATTGAGTATTATGCAAGAATTGCCTTTGATTATAAAGAGATACCTGCAAAAAATCAAGCCGCTTTGTCCGAAGCCCGCGCGAGCATGACTTTTTAAAAAAACAATGACGGAAGACGGAAATTTGTCACATACTGTTTTGTTTGATCACGTGCGGGAGATGTTCTCGGCTGCGGTGAGTGCGGTTGAACCGAAGGCGGCGGTGCTCCGGGTGCTAGAAGACCCGACACTGTTTCCCGGCGGGACGGACGGGGTATATATCGCGGCCCTGGGCAAGGCGGCCCTCCCGATGGTGGAGGCCGCGCGGGAGAGGTTGGGGGATCGGATTCGGAGGGCGGTGGCCGTCACCAAGGGGGGGCACGGAAGAGACGTCGAGGGGATTTCCATCATAGAGGCGGGCCACCCCATCCCGAATGAAAAAAGCGTCCTGGGCGCCCGGGAAATCCTGGATCTCTGCCGGGCGGCGGGAGAGGGCGACCTCGTGCTGGTGCTTGTCTCCGGGGGCGGATCGGCGCTGGTGACGGCTCCCGTGGACGGGATAACACTGGATGACATTAGGCGGGTCAACGAGCTTCTGGTGGAATCCGGCGCCGATATATACCAAATCAACACGGTCAGAAAACATCTTTCCCGCATCAAGGGGGGTAGGCTCGCGAAGGCCGCTTTCCCCGCGAGGGTCCTCACCCTGGTGCTCTCCGATGTGGTGGGGGACGATCTCTCCACCATCGCCTCGGGGCCCACGGCGCCGGACCCCACCACCTTCGCCGATGCGCTCACAATACTGGAGACATACCGGCTGAAGGAAAAGGTGCCCCGGTCGGTCCTTGATCACCTGGAAGCGGGACGCCGAGGCGAGCGGGAGGAGACCCCCACGGTCGACGACCCGGTCTTTCGGCGGGTGACTCACGTTATCGTGGGCGGCGCGTCCACGGCATTGAGTGCCGCCCAACAATGTGCTGCAAATCTTGGTTATTCGCCCCTGGTGCTGTCGTCGATGTTTGAGGGGGATACCGGGGAGCTGGCCCGATTTCACGCCGCGGTGGCCCGGGAGGTGAAGCGGTATAATCGCCCGGCGGCGCCTCCCGTCTGTCTCATTTCCGGCGGGGAGACCACGGTGCACGTAACCGGGAGCGGTAGGGGGGGGAGAAACACCCACTTCGCCTTGGAGTTTGCGAAAGGAATTGACGGGGTTGAGGGGGTGGCGGGGCTCTTTGCCGGAAGCGACGGCACCGACGGCCCCACGGACGCCGCCGGGGCCTTCGTGTCCGGGGATACGATTTCCCGGGCGCGGCAAAAAAACCTCGATGCCAAAGCATATATCATAAATTCTGATTCCTATACATTCTTTCAGGCGCTGGGCGATCTGTTTATAACCGGGCCCACCAGAACCAACGTCATGGATATCAGGCTGGTGTGTATCGTCTGAGCGGGGGGACGACTTGAGGGGAGGGGGGCGCAAATGTGTGACAAGGTATTGTCGTCTTCCGCACAGGGGGCACGGTGTCGACGCCGCCTCATGCACATGGGAGGGGCGGCATCGATTTACAAAAAAACGTCCCCCCGGGCAGAGGGCGACGCGATACAGGCGCCGGGGGGTGGGGAATCATCGACAGGAGGAATCATGAGGCGGAGAATGATACGTCGGACCGTATTCTGTGCCCTGCTGTGCGCCGCACCGGTCTGGGCGATGACGGCCGCGGCCGTAGAGCGCACAGCGGTCATCATCGGCTCCCGGGTGGCGGTGCATACCGTGCCGGACGGAGATGCGGCGGTTGCGGGATACGTCAACGAGGGGATGGAGGTTGTGGTGCTGGGCCGCTCGGACACGACGGAGACCCGGGGCGAATACCGTGACTACTGGTATCATGTGTCATATCGCAGCGGGACCGGGTGGGTGTACGGCCAGTTTTTGACGCTCAGCTCCGGGAAGAGCCCGCTTCCTCGGATATTCACCGTCCGGGAGTTGGAGGAATGGTGCGTTCTGGAGACGGACAACCTCTCCCGGGTGAAAGATGAAGGGCTTTTTCCCGAGCTGGCGGTGCTGGCGGGGCGGTTTCTCGATGATCTCGAGGCGTGCGGCGACGATTCCATATTGGCTGTTCATGCCGATTTGATCAATGGGTACCGGGGGCTCGCCCTCTACTACCAGGCCCTGGGATACGCCGGTGCGGGGATGACGAAGGAGGCCGTGTCCGCCCGGGATATGCTGGCGTCTTCCTACGGCGGCGCGACCCTCCCGGACGGCGGCAGCGCCCGGGATCTGGTCGAGGAGATCGACCGGGTATTGGGCGAGGTCTCGCCGTGACGGGTTTTGTGATGCCGGATCGGGAAACGGGCATCGATTCGGGTGGAATAGATGAGGAGCGGAAATGAGTGATGTCGACTTTTTCTTCAACCCGGAAAGCTTCGCCGTCATCGGGGCGTCGGAGAATCCGAAAAAGGGCGGCAATATCGTTATCAGGAATCTTCAGGAGTTCGGGTATCGGGGAAAGATATATCCGATAAATCCGAAGGGGGGGATCATCGCGGATCTTCCGGCCTATCCCTCCCTGGGGGACGTCCCGGGAAACATTGAGCTGGCCATGATCGTCATTCCCCGGGATAGGGTTCCCGGTGCCGTGCGAGAGTGCGGTGAGAAGGGGGTCAAGGGGGTAATCATCTCCACCGCCGGTTTTTCCGATTCCGGCGAGGAGGCGGGACGAAAGCTGGAACAAGAGACACGGGAGATCGCCGCAGGATACGGCATGCGCATCATGGGGCCAAACAGCATCGGCACCATCAACGCCACCGACGGATTCGTCACCTCCATCACGTCGCTCGTGCCCCCGAAGCACGCCGGCGCGGTCTCGTTTTTCGGGCAAACCGGCATGTTCGCCAGCGGCTTCTTTCGGTGGATCACCTCGTCCCAGCATTTCGCCGTCTCCAAGGTGGCCTGTCTGGGCAACAAGACCGATATCGATGAGACGGACGTTCTCGCCTATCTGGGGGATGACCCGGAAACCTCGGTGGTGGGGGTCTATTTTGAGGGCGTCTCCCGGGGAAGACACTTCCTCGACACGATCCGGGAGGTCTCCTGCAGAAAGCCCGTCGTGGTGCTGAAATCCGGGAGGACCGAAAAGGGCGCCCGGGCGGTCTCATCCCATACCGGTACCCTGGCCGGGGAGGACGGGGTGTATGACGGGGTGTTTCGGGCGACGGGGGCCGTTCGGGTGGACGACTTCGACCACTTCTACGATTGTCTCAAGGCCTTTTCCTTCGTGCCGCTCCCCCGGGGAAGGCGGCTGGGGGTGGTCTCCATCACCGGGGTGGGATGCGTGCTGACGGCGGACTATACGGATCTCTACGGGCTTGAGATACCGCCCCTGAGCAGTGATGGGGCCGCCCGGATGCGGGAGGTTTTCCCGGAGTGGGCCCGGGTGGCCAATCCTGTGGATATGTGGTTCGCCATAGAGAACGTGGGTCCCCGGCGGGCCTACGAGGTCATCACAAACGCCCTGGTTAAGGAAAAGGATGTGGATATGGTTCTCGCCATATTCACCCTCATCCCGGAGTCCGATTTCGACGCGGCCGATATATTCGCCGCCATCAGAGCAAAACACCCGGACACGCCGATTCTGGCGTGCTTCATGGGCGGGGAGCTGTCCCAGTATTCCCGGTGGCGGGAGGAGTTTGAACGGCAGGGCATACCGGTCTTCCCCGGACCGGGTCGGGCGGTTTTCGCCGCATCCGCCCTGGTTCGATATGCTGAATTCCTGGCGACCGAGAGGTAAGGGCGGGATCGAAAAGAAAAACCTCATTGATACATACCTATAAGGAGACTGTTTCGTGATTCCCTATCCGCATATTGATCCGGTTATCGTGAAGCTGGGCAGGTTCGAGATACGCTGGTACGGCATGATGTACGTGCTCGGTTTTATCGCCGCGTTTTTCATCATCAGGTATCTTGCCGTCAAGAAGAAGGTGCGATTGTCCGGTGATGACCTGTGGGACTACCTGTTTTATCTGATGTTGGGGGTTCTCATCGGCGGGAGGCTCGGGTACTGTCTCTTCTACGCGCCGGTCTATTACTTCCACGCCCCGCTGAAGATCTTCGCCCTCTGGGAGGGGGGAATGTCGTTTCACGGCGGTTTTTTGGGGGTCGTGCTGGCCACCGCCTATTACTGTTGGAAAAAGAAGGTCCATTTTTATGACGTGGGCGATATCGTGGCCGCCGCGACGCCCGTGGGATTGTTTCTGGGCCGCATCGGCAACTTCATCAACGGCGAGCTCTACGGCAGGGCCGGTGATGCGGCGTGGTGCATGGTCTTTCCCACGGACCCGGAAGGGCTGTGTCGCCATCCGTCCCAGCTGTACGAGGCGCTTCTTGAGGGACTGGTACTCTTTGTGATCGTCTTTCTCCTGAACATCCGCGGGGCGACCCGGGGCGTTGCCATGTGGACCTTTATTCTGCTCTACGGGGTCTTTCGCTTCTTCGTGGAATTTTTTAGGCAGCCGGACCCGCACCTGGGTTTGATCCTGGGGCCGTTCACCCTGGGGCAGCTCTTGACCGTCCCGATGATCCTTGCGGGGGCGATCATGATCGTGATACTGTGTGTACGGCGGGGGGAGAGCGCCCCGTCGGTCGTGAAGGGGAAAAAATCGTGAGACACTCGAAGGTCGTTTGCACCATCGGTCCCGCCTCGGAATCGGAGGACATGATACATCAGCTTGCCCTGTCCGGGATGGACGCGGCCCGGCTCAACTTCTCTCACAGCAGTCCGGAAGAGCATCATGAAGTGCTCAAGCGGATAAGAAAAGTCGAGCGGGAGTTGAAACGTCCCATCGGCGTTATCATGGACCTCGCCGGGCCGAAGATCAGGGTCGGCGATATCCCAGGCGGCGAGATCGAGATCACCCGGGGGGAGACCATCACCCTCTCGGCGACCGCAGGAAACGATGTGACCGTCGTTGTCGACTATCCGAACCTTGCCGATGAGGTGCGGACAGGGGAGCGGGTGTTTATCAACGACGGCAACGTGGAGCTTCTCGTTGTGGATAAGGACAACAAGCGACTGTCCGCCCAGGTGGTCAGCGGCGGACTGATCACCCCCAGGAAGGGCGTAAACCTGCCGGATACCCGCCTGACGGTTCCCTCCATGACGGATAAGGATAGAAGCGATCTCCTGTTCGGCCTCGATATCGATGTGGACTGGGTGGCCGTCTCGTTCGTGCGAAACGCCCGGGACGTGGCCGAGGTGAAACAGATTATCTCCGACAGGAAGAAGAATACGCCGGTGCTGGCGAAGATCGAAAAGGCGGAGGCACTCCGGGACATCGACGCGATCCTGGAGGAATCGGACGGCCTGATTATCGCCCGGGGGGACCTGGGCGTGGAGACGCCCCTGGAGGAAGTGCCCCTGGTGCAAAAGCGCCTCATCGATCTCGCCAATCGCATGGGGAAGCCGGTCATCGTCGCCACGCAGATGTTGGAGAGCATGGTGAGAAACCGCCGTCCCACCAGGGCCGAGGTGACCGACGTGGCGAATGCCGTGATCGACGGCACAGACGCGGTGATGCTTTCCGAGGAAACGGCGATAGGACAATTCCCGATCCAAACAGTGGCCACAATGGTCCGCATTGCGGCCAGCGCAGAACAGGGCCTCTTTACCCCGGAGCGGGAGTGGAAGGTGGAGGGATACACGGAGGAGAGCATCACCCATGCCGTGTGTCACGCCGCCTATCACACCGCCAGAGACCTAAACGCTGCGGCCATCGTCACCCCGACCAGCTCCGGCACCACCGCCCGCATGGTGGCCAGGTATCGCCCGAAGCAATCGATCATCGCCCTGTCCCCCTGGGAGGACACCCTCAGGCGCCTGACCATATCCTCCGGGGTGATGCCCCGGAAGGTGAAGTTCGAGGACAGCCTGGAAGACAATATCAAGACCGCCCGGCAGGAGGTGTTGACGACGGGCGTCGGGAAGGAGGGGGATATCATCGTGGTGACCGCCGGTCCCCTGGGGGGGGTGCCCAAGACGACCAATCTCATCCAGGTGGAGATCATCTGACATGAGTTGATGGTGACGCGCTACATCCCAATACGAATCGGCGTCGATGCCGTTTCTATTTCACAATTCCCTCACGATCCGATCGGACATACGCTGAAAACGACATTTCCAATATGTGTATTTTGAAGGTCGGGACATGAACACACGAGAGCGATTTCACGCGACGTGCAGGTTCGAGCGACCGGACAGGCCCATCCGCTACGAGGCGCTGGGATTCTGGGACGAGACGATCGACCGCTGGCACAATGAAGGGCTGCCGGAAACGGTGATTGACGCGGCCTTCACCGCCCCGGATCACTTCGGTTTTGACACGCTGAGTTGGCTTCCCATCATGCCGAATACCGATTATGAGCCCGGATTATGGCCCATTTTTGAGGAGACGGTCATTGAAGTGACCGACAAATATATCATCAAGACCGACGTGGGGGGCAATACCGTCAAGGTCATGGCCGACGGACGCTCCACCATCCCCCAGTACCTGGATCATCCGGTCAAGACCCTGAAGGATTTCGAGGCGCTGAAATGGCGTCTGGACCCGGAAACCCCCGAACGATACACGGAATTTTTGGACCCGATGTGCGCCCTGGCGGCGTCCTACGGGGACGACACCTACACCTGCGCTCACCAGTGCGGCCTGTTCGCCACCTGGCGGCTCCTGATGGGGCTGGTGGGGACGTCGATCGCCATGAGAAGAGACCCGCAGCTACTGCACGCCATCGCCGAGCACTGGGTGCACCTCAACGAGGTCGCCATCAAGAAAGTGCGGGAGAAGGCGGTCATCGACTGGGTTTTCTTCTTCGAGGATATGTCCTACCGCAACGGCCCGATGATTTCCCCCAGGGCGTTCGAGGGATTCATGACGCCCTATTACTCCCGGCTCATGCGAAGCCTCAGGGCCGATACCGACATCACCGTGTTCTGCGCCGATTCCGACGGCGACGTCTCGCAGCTTATCCCGCTTTTCATCGAGGCGGGCATCAACATGATGCTCCCGTTCGAGGTCAGCGCCGGCATGGATGTCAGAAAGGTGCGGGAGGCCTATCCCGATCTCGTCATCCTGGGGGGGCTTGATAAAATGGCCCTCTTCGGGGATGAGACGGATATCCGGGCGGAGGTCGAGGAGAGGGTGCCCTGGATGCTCCGGTGGGGTGGATACATCCCGTCGCTGGATCATAATGTGCCGCCGGAGGTGTCGCTCGAGAACTTCGAGCGATTACTGGATCTTGTCAGGGCCGCCCCCGAAAACGGGTAGGGGCGGGGGCCGCGCGACGGCTCTCTGTATCGCCGGGAGGATGCGAAGCAAAAGAATGCTTCCAAAACGAGGCCGATGCGTTATAATAGATGCGGAATGTGAGGAATTTTTCGTATCGATCGTTTATAGGAGACATACAGATGAAGCGTGTTGCTGTTCTGATCGTTCTGTTGCTTGTGGCGTGCGCCGGTATTACGGTGATGGCCGCCGAAAACGCCACCATCACCGGAGACGGTTTGAGGCTTCGGGAGTACCCCACGACGGACGCGAAGGTGATTGACAACATGAACAAGGGGACCCGCGTGGAGGTCCTGGCCCACACCGAGTCCACCGATAGCATCGACGGCTTTACCGGTTACTGGTACAAGATCCTCTACAAGGGAAAAATCGGATACGTCTTCGGGAAATACATCAGCACCGATGTCGGCGTGTATATACCGGGGGAGAACGAGGTGACCGGCACACCGGCGGCTCCCACAGGCACAACCAAGGCGAACATCGAAGACATCCTGGGCGACTGGCCGATGCATTTCGACGCCCCGAATATCACCTTCAGCTTTTATCCGGACATGACCGCCAAGTACGTCGAGAACACCTTCGTGGCCGATGGGACACGGGTGGTGAGTTACCCGCCGATCTGGGGGAGTTATACCTTCGACGGCTATACCATCAATGCGACCTGGAACGACGGCACCACCAGCACCTTTATCGTCGAAAAACAATACGGCGTGACGAGCCTGTACCTCAACGGTCAAATCCTGCCGCCGGAGCTCCATATGCTCACACCGGACGATATGGAGACCTTTCATCAGTATGATTAGTCGTCCCGACGGACGGCGAAAGGTCACATTCGCGGGAGAATGTCCCTGTATTGAAAAACGCCTCTCACATTTCGTGGGGGGCGTTTTCCATTCGGCCTCGCCGGGTTTTTCCGGATGATTCTTTCGATTCCAACGGCGATGGGGCGGGTCGTGCGGTGCGGGTTTCAATTAACCTGATGTCTTTTGAGGGACCGAGAACGTCAGCTCGCCCCGGGCTATTTCGACACCGTCGACTTCGGCCCTCCCCTTGAATTTATAGAGATCCCCGAAGCTTCGGGTCATCTCCACTGTGCAGGAGACGGTATCCCCCGCCTGTGCGTCTCCGGAAAAAACGACATCGGAGATCCTCACCAGATACCCGACCCCGGGCGGTGCGGCGGGTGCTTTTTGCGCTCCCGTCCCGAATACGCTTCCCCCGGCTGCGATGAAGGCCGCGGTCTGGGCCATGGCTTCGATCAACAGACTCCGGGGCAATATTTTTTCTCCGGTGTCATACTCCCGGAGAAGCTCGCTCGATTGATCGACGGTAAAAACGCCGACCCCCCGCCTGCCGAACTCCGCCGATAACACGGCGTCGATCAGCAAGAACGGGGGGCGATGGGGGATGACCCGGGTGATATGTGACGGGTCGTAACGCATCGGTCAACTATTCGGCGCCTTCGTCTTTTCGCTCCCTGGCGACGAAATCCGCAAGGGCGGAAAGCGAGGCGAAGGCTTCCTTGCCCACATCCTCATCCGGGATGACGATGCCGTAGGCTTTCTCCAGGGCCACGACCAGTTCCAGGGCGTCGATGGAATCCAGTCCCAGGCCGTTGCCGAACAGCGGGTCGTCGGCGCCGATGTCCTCCGGCGCCACGTCCTCAAGCTGCAGGCTTTCTATGATCAGTGTCTTTAATTCCGAAATCAGTGTGTTCTTATCTTCCAAGAATACCTCCTGGTTGGTGTTCCGAAGCTCTATTACCTGTGGTATGATCGCCCGTGACGGCATGATCGGGGGATATCCCCGTCAGATCAAGCCCCCGTCCACGGTGATCACCTGTCCTGTGATGTAATCCGATTTTTCCGAGGCCAGAAACAGCACCGCTCCCGCCACCTCTTCGGGCGTTCCGAATCGTTTCATGGCGATGCCCTCCAGCATTTCTTCAGCCGCGTTTTCCGGGAGTTGATGGAGCATCTCGGTCTGTATCATTCCCGGGCAGACGGCGTTCACGTAGACGTGAAACCGCGCCAGCTCCCGGGCCAGGGACCTGGTGAAGCCGATGACCCCCGCCTTCGAGGCTGCGTAATTGGTCTGCCCCGCCCGTCCGATGACGGCGCTGGGGGATGTGGTGTTGATGATCTTCCCGTATTTCTGGCCGATCATCAGCCGGGCCGCGGACTTGCAGCAGGTATAGAGGCCCTTGATGTTGACGTCCATCACCCGGTCCCAGTCGTCCTCGCTCATGAACATCAAGAGCTTGTCCCTGAGGACTCCGGCGTTGTTCACCAGGATATCGAGGCGTCCCGGGTTTTTTCTGATTTCGCCGAACATGTTCTCGACGTGGGCGGTATCGGCGACGTCCGCCTGGATGGCCCGGGCGTCCCCACCTGCCGTCTGTATGTCGGCGACGGTTTTTTCGGCCGCCTCCCGGTTTCCGGCGTAGTTGACGATGACAGAGGCTCCCCGCTCGGCCAGGGCCATGCTGACCGCCCTCCCGATGCCTCGGGAGCCGCCGGTGACCAGGGCCACCTTACCTGTAAAATCAAAATCCATAGTTTTGTATAAATGGAATATGTAAAAATGTAAAATAGCCCGCTTTGTCCGTTTAGTCAAGGGAAAATCTCGTCGTATCGGAAACCGACGCTATCCCGCGGACAATACCGCACCGCGATGACGATGACGGGGCGGTGTAAAACCTTTGACTTTCCCATACGAAAATACGTATACTTGTTTCACCGGTCGGCCCGTAAAGCCGTTTCGCGTCGATATTTTTCGGGAGGGGGATATGGATGTGATCAGGACGCCTGATGAGCGGTTCGAGAATATCTCGGACTTTCCTTACACACCGAACTACATTGACGTCGGAGGGCTTCGCGTTCATTATGTCGACGAAGGGGCGGGGGAGACGATCATGTGTCTCCACGGGGAGCCGACGTGGTCCTACCTGTATCGGAAGATCATCGCCGGACTCTCGGACACCTATCGGATTATTGCGCCGGACTTTATCGGGTTCGGCAGGTCCGACAAGCTCTCCCGAGAGGCGGACTACACCTTTTTATTGCACCTGAACACATTGGAGGGATTCATCGGAGATCTGGGCCTTTCCGATGTGACCCTGGTGGTCCATGACTGGGGAGGGATGATCGGCCTTCGGTTTGCGGTGCTCCACGAGGAGGTGGTCCGTCGGCTGGTGATACTGAACACCGGCCTCCCCACCGGTAAGAAACCGGGGAAGGCGTTTTTGGAGTGGCAGAACTTTGTCAGGAACACGCCGGACCTCCCCATAGACCTGGTGATGCAAATGGGGGTGCATGACAAGAGCCTTTTGACCGATGAGGTCATGGCCGCCTACCTGGCGCCGTTTTTCGACGCCGCCTCCAAGGCCGGCGCCCGGGCCTGGCCCCTCATGGTGCCGGTAGAAGAGGATCAGCCGGCAGCGGAGCACAACCGGGACACGAGAGAACGGCTCAAGACGTGGAAAAAGCCGGCCCTCGTGATGTTTTCCGATAAGGACCCGATCTCCGTCGGGGCGGACGAATTTTTCAGAAAACTCATCCCGACGGCGAAAGATCAGCCCGCCGTCACCATTGCGGACGCGGGCCACTTCCTCCAGGAGGAGAAGGGAGAGGAGATAGCGGAACGTATCCGGGAGTTCATGGCCCGAACATGAGAGAGGCGGAGAAGCATATGACACACAAAAAGCCGGCCGGGACACGTGGTGCGTCGAAAATCGATCGGATGAGCACCTCGCTCTTCGTCCCCTTTGACGTCACCCGGACCTTTCCCCTGCCCGACGCCCTCGAGACCCGTGTCGTCCGAAAAGACGAGCAGGTACTGGTGCTGGAGCCGGGGGAGGGTCGGCCGCCGCTTGCCTTTGTGACCTCCCAGATCACCTATCACCACATCGCCCAGGGGGAACTGGCGGGGGTACCGTTTGCGGTGACCTTCTGAGCGGAGTGCAATACCGGGGTGGGCATGATCCCGGAGGTGAACGGACGGAGACTGACGTTTTACACGGGCGGTCTCTCTGACGGGCTTATCGTTATACGGGACCGGGAGACCAGATCCTTCTGGAACCACATCACCGGCGTGTGCATAAAGGGGGAGTTGACCGGGGAACGGATGACGCTGGTTCCGCTGCTCCACACGACCGTCACCGGCGCACTTAAGCGGTATCCGGCGGCGCACCTTGCGTATTCCCGACAAACCCTATTTCAAAGGCTGATGTCGTTTTTCATAGAGCTCAACCGCGTGTACGTGGGGCGGTTCACCCTTCCCTTTCTCAAAAAGACCCTCACGACCATTGACACAAGACGGCCCTCCTGGGAGCTGGGGCTGGGGGTGTGGATGGAGGAGGCCGACGGTTCTGTTTCGGCCCGGTACTACCCAATCAAAACCATCAGGCGACTGGAAAGATCGGGGAGGGGGCTGATCGACGTGCTCTCCGGGAGGAAGCTGTTGATCTGTTTGGATTCCCGGAACAGCGTTCCCGGGGCGATCATGCTTACGGCCCCCGGCGCCCGGGAGGCGACAATCGCCCGGCGAGAGGGCACGGAGATCGTCCTGGATTCCGGGGCGGAGTTTATTGGGGGGGACCTGTTCGACGCCGAGGGCGCCCCGCTGTTCGCGCCCCGGCCCATGCAGCTTTACGCCCGGTGGTACGGGTTCGCCGCCACGTTTCCGGGGTGCGATATCTATGAGGCGTGAGTGTGGAAGCGGAAAAAACGGATAGCGCACAGCGGACCGATATAAAGAAAGGATGTAACAGATTCGCCCGGGAATTTCGGAGAGAAAGGAGTGATCAGGCTATGGAAAACATCGTAGGTCTTGAATGACTTTTTATTCGATGCCATACCGCTTCATGACAGTACGTTTTCATCCGAAAATAATATCCAACCACATGTCGCATCCGCCATCAAAACGCCTCGTGATAATCACTGCGGATTTACTCACCACATACAACCACCTCACCGCTCGTCTAACAGTGCGCCTTTCCAGACCCTGAAAGATACTCATAGATAAGCCACCGAGGATTCTCCCGAAACACAATCGGCTCCCCATCCCAACCCCTCTGCGTGATTAGTCGCCGTTTTTCCCGTTACATCCCAAAATAG
Organism: Candidatus Zymogenaceae bacterium; assembly: GCA_016931225.1. Lineage (NCBI taxonomy): Bacteria > Deltaproteobacteria > Candidatus Zymogeniales > Candidatus Zymogenaceae > Candidatus Zymogenaceae bacterium. Next base: position 24,205 of record JAFGFE010000019.1, on the reverse strand, counting down.
CCTACAGAAGGAATATTGTAAAGATTTGTATACATACCGAAAATTATTTGATAGAATTAAATGAAAATAGAAGGTTTTTTGTCCATTAATATTCAGGGGTAATGCTATGAGTCGTGAGAGGAAGAACGAGTTGAGCATCAGCCCTGACATGTTTGAACAGTATCTTCATATTGCGGAGGTCATGATTCTTCTCCTTGATCGTGACGCACGTATCTCTTACATCAATCGAAAGGGTGCACAGATCCTTGGGTTTGAAACATCTCAATTAATCGGGAGCAGATGGATTGACAACTTCATCCCGGAAAGGAATCGGGAAGAGGTTGAAAACATTTTTCATGAGATTGTGACGGGTAAGTTGGAGATGTTCGGCTTCTATGAAAATCCTATTCTAACGAAGTCCGGGGAAGAGCGCATCATCAGGTGGCACAATACGGTGCTCAAGGATGGTGATGGAGAGCTTATCGGCGCCCTGAGCTCGGGAGAGGATGTCACGGAGCGAAGAATAATTGAAGAAGCATTGCAGAGATCCCGTGACGACTGGGAAAATATCTTTCAGGCGGTTGGAGATCCGACCTTCATTCTTGATACGGACCATAAAATCATCGATGCAAACAGGGCGGCCGTGGAAGCGTTCGGTACCCGGATCGAAGAAATAACGGGACAGTACTGTTTCCGGTTTTGTCATGGTCTGGAATCCCCGGCGGAGGGGTGCCCGATGAAAGAGATCCTGAAATCGGGGGATTTTCAGAGAAAGGTTATGAAAATCGAGACGCTGAATGGGACGTTTCTTGTATCGTGCACCCCGATTCTAAAAGATGGTGAGATAGAAAGAATAATACACGTTGCGTCAGATATAACGGAACAGAAGAGAATCGAGGATGAATTAATCGACAACCAGGAAAGATTCCGCTCCCTGGTGGAGGATATCAACGATGTAATTTTCAGCCTTGATTTATCGGGCACTATCACCTATATCAGCCCGGTCTTTGAAAGGATTTTTTCTTACGACGTCGATACGATGGTGGGAAGCAACTTCATGGAATATATTCATCCCGATGACCTGCAGAATGTGCTGGTAAGCCTGGAAGGAGTCCTTGAGGGTGATATTAAGCCCTACCAGTATCGAGTGATCGATAAGGATGGAACACCTGTTTTTATTGAATCATCGAGTCGACTCGTGTATCTGGATGGAAGTCCGGTCGGTCTCACCGGTGTCCTGAGGGATATCACGGAAAAGAAGAAAATGCAGGAGCAGTTTCAACAGACCGAAAAACTTTCAAGCCTGGGCGAAATTATTTCCGGGGTCGCCCACGAGTTGAATAATCCCCTTACCACCATTGTGGGGTTTTCCGAGCTGGTGATGAAAAAAGATGTGCCGGAAGGTGTGAAAGAAGATCTGAAGATAATTTACGAGGAAGCGATCAGAAGCTCCAAGATAATCAAATCCCTGTTGACGTTCGCTCGCAAGCACACCCCCGAAAAAAAGATGATCAAAATCAATGATGTCATCAGGGAGGCGTATAAACTCAGAGAGTATGAACTCAGAGTCGACAATGTGAATACCGAATTTGAGCTCTCAGAGGATCTTCCTGAAACCTGTGCGGATCCATATCAGCTTCAGCAGGTGTTCATTAATCTCATAAACAACGCACATCACGCCCTGCTGGAAAAAAACTGTGGGAGACTGAAAATCACAACCTGTCGGGAGGGGAATGCTATCTGCATCGTATGCGAAGACAACGGCCCCGGTATATTGAATGAACACATAAGCAAGATTTTCGATCCCTTTTTCACCACCAAGGAAGTGGGGAGGGGAACGGGACTCGGATTGAGCGTCGTATACGGCATTGTCAGCGAGCACGATGGAGAGATATCGGTGGAGAGCGAGGAGGGGAACGGGACAAAATTCACCATCAGGATACCCATCATTACAAAAGAAGCCGATTCTCTCAAGACGGATACCGCCGAATATAAAAGTCCGGAGGGCGCGGTATCCATCCTTGTTGTCGAGGATGAGAGTCTCTTGAGAAAATTCATCTCTACCGTTCTGATTTCTGAGGGATATAATGTAGAGGATTGTGAAAGCGGGGAAGAGGCCATTGAAATGATCAAGAAGGGGGATTTTGACCTGATAATCTCGGATATGAAGATGTCGGGCATTGGCGGTCAGAATCTCTATACATATGTCCAGAAATATTATCCCGACCTTGTTGAAAAAATGTTGTTTATTACGGGCGATGTGCTCGGGCGGGAAACCCAGAACTTTTTCAAAATTTCGGGATGTAAATACCTGGAAAAGCCCTTCACCTCATCAAAACTGCTCGTGTATACGAATGAATTGCTCGACTGACACTCTCCTTTAGATGTGCCGCCGCATACGTTTCTTTCCTCCGCAGTCACCATATTGTGTTTTCCCATCAGCCGATCGATATCATGAGTGTCAAGCGCAGCCTCGATGGGCGGGTTGGTGGAAGGCCGCGCCCGGAACGGGATTGGGACGTACGTGGGTGTTGGGAGGGCTTTTGGGGTCTGACGAACCCGATGATAATGCGGGTTGGACGGGGGTTGATGAGGATGAGTATCGAGGACGGTCCGGCAAAGAAATGATATGGAAGAAACAGCGCCGCGGGGTGCGGGTGCGTGCGGGAATGAGGAAAAAGAAGGACTTTTTCAGCACATGACGGTATCGGTAAATCGGACGGATTAGATATGGTTGAGGGTCGTCCCGGAAGGGGAATCCCGCAGGTCTATTTTTTTATCGATTCCAGCATCTTTCCCGCGATTTCCTTGACGATCTTCGCCGCTGCGGCGGCGGTGATCCCGGATATGTCCCGGGAGGGATTCAGTTCCACCACGTCCGCCCCCACGACGGGCGACCGCTTCGAATCGATGGACTGGATGATGGAGAGGGCGTGACGCACGGTCATACCCCCCGCTTCGTGGTGGGATACCCCCGGCGCGTGGGCGGGGTCCAGCACATCCAGGTCGAAGGAGATATAGACGTCGCCGGAAAGGCGCAGGTCCGGTTTCTCCGACAGGTATCTCATCTCGAAGGTGTCCACGCCGAAACGTCGGGCCTGCTCCCGCAGGTGGCCGGTGATGCCCCGCAGCCCCACCTGTATCAGGCGCCGGACGTGGCGTTTTTCCATGATGCGGGCGAACGGGGTGGCGTGGGAGTCTTTTTTTCCGTCAAACTCGTCGTACAGGTCCGGGTGGGCGTCGAATTGGAGTATCGTCAGGTTCGGGTGGCTCCGGGAAAAGGTCTTGATGATGGGCCAGGTGATGTAGTGATCCCCCCCCAGGAAGATCGGCCGTTTGCCCAGGGTGGTCAGGAGCTTGACGGACGCCTCGATGCGCTCGAAATGGTCCATATTGTCGGTGAACTCTACGTCTCCCAGGTCCGATAGGTTCCCGTCCGCCTCCAGGTCGACCCCTCCCTCCGTCCAGAGGTTTCCGCCGGGGGAAAAGAGGACCTCCCGGATGGCTGGTGGGCCGTCGGCGGCTCCCCGGAGGAACGACGAGTATTTGTCCGAAGGCAGACCAAGTATCGTCACTTGCGCCGTCGAGCCGGCCAGCAGGCTGTCTTCCAGGATATTTTTCATGATAATGTACTAAGTAATGCGGTCAGGCTGCTTTCTTATATCAGTTTTTGCGAAAATATTCAATATATTCGCAAACAATTTTACTCCATTGAGCTATTTAGATATAAATATACTTGACTTGATTATAATTATGATATAAATTATGCTATACTATAGCGCACATCACATATGAGACGGTAGTAAAGAGGTCCATGTATGAAATTTTTAGATGCGAATGAAATATCCATCCTTCAGCTCCTTTCGGATCAAAGCAAGGCGTACCGGGTGCCTCTGTATCAGCGTCCCTATGTGTGGAATGACGAGCAGTGGCAGGAGCTGCTTGATGATCTGACCAACCTCACGGATTCCGACGTTCACTTCCTCGGCTCGTTCGTGGTGGTGCCGGATGATGTGACCGACACGAACATCGATACCTTCCAGGTGGTGGACGGCCAGCAGAGGCTCGCCACCATTTTGATCTGGCTGGCGGCTTTGAAGGACATCTTCCAGCGCCGGGGCGAGGACAAGGTGGCCGATTTCATCTCCGATTATTTTTCCATCGACCAGGTGCGGGGCGGCGAGCGCACCACCCAGCCGAAACTGATCCTCTCCACTTACGATGACGAGGTGTTCAGCTCCATCCTTCGGGGCAAAATCCCGGACGATCCCACCAATCTTCTGGTCAGATGCTACCACTACTTCAGGGACGAGAGCCTCCGCTACGGCGATCTGGAGGACCTCTACACGAAGCTCTTAAATCGCGTTTCGGTGGTGCACATCAATGTGTTCAGCCACCTGAACGCCTTTCGCCTGTTCGAAACCCTCAACGACCGGGGGCTGGAGCTGTCGTCGGCGGACCTGATAAAGAACTTCATTTTGATGAAGGTGGCGGAAGACCGGGAGACCTTCGACCTGGTGATCTCCCGGCTCAACGACATGTACGACCGGCTGAGGGATCGTGATCCGGTGACGTTCTTCCGCCGGTACATCCTCTCACGCTTTCGGGGAAAGGTATCCGAGGCGAGGGTCTATGAGCGCATCCGGCATATTATCGAGAGCCTGTCGGTGGAGGATGTGCGTGATTTCGCCGTGGATCTTTCCGAGAAGGCGCTGCTGTACGAAAAAATCCTCGACGGCACCACGAAATCGGCCGACGTCAATCGCAGGCTCAGGAATTTAAACTTCATCAAGGCGTTCGCCGCCCATTCTCTGCTGCTTTTGGTTTTGGAGGCCTTTGAGGAAACGGATGCGCTTTCGGAGGAGGACGTGTCCTGTATCCTGGGCGACATCGAGACCTTTCATATCAGGTGGGCGGTGTGCAACCGCTTCGCCGGCAACCTCGACAAGATGTATAACGACCTGTGTGTGGTCCTGGGGAGTGAGGCGCCCGATCGATTCCGTGCGTTCATCCGGGAATTTCTCACAAGGCTCCTGGAAGAAAACCGGGTAACCGACGAGATATTCGAAAACGATTTTATCTCCCGTCATTTCAACCCGAACGAACCGAAAACGAAATACATCCTCCATCGGCTGACGACGCCGACGGTACCGGTGTCCAACGGCGTTGATTACCGTTCGGTCCATACCGAGCATATCATGCCGAAGCGGCTGACCAACCAGTGGAGGGACTACCTGAAAAGAACCGGTCGGAGCGACGACGAGATCGCCATGCTGCACCGGGAATACCACAACCGCATCGGCAACCTGACGCTCATCAAGGGGGAATGGTATCTGAAATATTCGAACAAGATGTTCAACGAGAAGATTACGGAGCACCATTACCGGGACTGCGAGTTTGACATCACCAAGAAGCTTGTGGAAAACGGCGGAGAGTGGAGCTTTGAACGCATCGAGAACCGGTCGGAGGAACTCTTTGAGATCGTCAGGAGGCACAACCTGTGGCGTATGGACTGACCTGAGTATACAGACATACCGCGGATAAAAAGCCGGATGGTATCCCCATCCGGCTTTTTGTATGTCTGTTTTTTTGGATTAGTCGGTTCGGAGTGCGAAGAGGCTTTTGCCCCGGTTGACGGCGCCGTCCGTGATGATGTCCACTACCTGCATCCCGTTGACGGCCCCGCCGTAGATGCCGTGGGCGAACTTCGGGAGGTAGAGATTTTTAATCGGGGTCTTCATCGGGAGCCGCTTTGGGCCGAACTGGTTGACGGTGGTCGCCATGTCGAAGATGCTGGAGGATGGAGAGCCGGAATAACGGCGATACGTGGCCGGGGTGGATATGTCCGTCTCGACGATATGGTCCTTTAGGTTCGGGACGAAATATCTCTCGGCGATGTCGATGAAGAAATCCGCCCATCTTTGTTTTTCTTCCCGATATTTCTTTTTGTCCCCCTCTCGCCACTGCTGCCACATCCCGGGGGCGAAGGGCACCACGTTGATGGTGATCGTGTTCTTCCCTCCGGTGGTGAGAGACGGGCAGATGACCGCGGCATGGAAGCAATCATCACTGTAGAGATTTTCGTTCTGTAAAAACCCTTCGAAGAGTCGTTCGGTTGTGCCGACGCCGGTGGATATGACATTGAACGGATAGTCCAGATCCAGAGCAGAAAGGTCGATTCGGTCGTCCAGGCCAAGGGCCACGTTGAAGGCCGAGGGCGACATGACCGTCTTCACAAGACGCCTGTGATATCGATCGGGCAGGTGCTCCGCCCCCACCAGGGTGAGCATCGAGTACATGGTGTCCGCGGTGGTGATGACGTGCTTTGCCCGAATGATCCGATTTTCCCCGGAGAGCATGACGCCCACAGCGACGCCTCCCTCCACTACGATTCGTTCCACCTCACCTTTCAGGAGCATTTCGCCTTCCCGCTCCTGAAAGGAGACAGAGAGCTTCGCCGGGAACGAGTCGAAGAAACCATAGAGACGAAAGGAGGCGGTCATCGAGGCCAGCATCCCTCCCACGGCGATGATCGCCGAGGCCTTATCAGAGGGGATGCCGGAGAACGCATTGAAGGTCTCCAGCGCCTCCCGGAGTTTCGGATCGTCCAGGCCGAAGCGATCCATCATCACATCGAATGTGCGATTGAGGTTTTTGGTCACCGTGGGGGCGACAAAGGGGGTTTTAATCATATCCAGGATCGACGGCGTCGCCTTGAGGTGGGTGAGCTGCTCCATGATTTTGAGGGATTCATTCATGAAGGCCTGGATGTTTAGTTTCTTTTCGGGAAAGAGGTCGGAGAGATAGGCGACGAAGGTATCGGGTCCCGCGGGAATGCGGTATTCGTCAACCTCGTCCCCATGGACCACCAGACTTCGCATGTAGGTGCCGGAAAACCGCCTGAGGGGGACGTCGATATCCAAAAAATGGAGAATATCGATGATGTCCGGGAAGAGCTGACTGGTCTCGAAGACGTAGTCCCCCCGGGTGTACGCGGTGACGTAGCCGCCCGGATAGGGATTCTTCTCCACGATAAGCACCCGGGCGGTCGGATCGTGTTTCAGGTAAAAGAGGCCCGAGAACAGACCCGAAACACCGGCCCCGACGATGATCACATCAAAGTCGTCGGAGCCCGTGTAATTAGAGCGAATCTCTTCCTTTTTCAGCGTCGGTCGAGCACCCATCTTCCTCTCTCGAAGGAGTCAGACTATTTTTTCGATGCCCATCCCGGGGGAGGAATCCTCACACCCGGGGGTTGAACAGAGAGTTACCGTCGTTGAAGGCCCGATCCAAAATCAGGTCCACCACCTGCACGCCGTTCATCATCCCTCCGTAAATGCCGTGGGCGAACTTGGGCTGGTAGAGGTTCTTGACGGGGGTCTTTATGGGGAGCCGCTTCGGCCCGAACTGGTCGACGGTGGTCGCCATGTCGTAGATGCTGCCGGTGGGGGATCCCGAATAACGCGCGTAGGTGGCCGGGGTGGCGATATCGGTGTATACGATATGCTTTTTCAGATTCGGGATGAAATATCGCTCGATCTTGTCGATGAAAAAGTCCGCCCAGCGCTCCTTCTCTTCCTTGTATCGTTTTTTGTCCGTCTCCCGCCACTTTTTCCATTCTCCCAGGCCAAAGGGCACGCCGCGAATGGTGACGGTGGGCTTGCCGCCGGTGGTCAGGGAGGGGCAGATCAGTGCGGTATGATAGCAGGTTTCGGAGAAGGCGTTTTTCCCCTCCAGGACCGCCTCGAAGAGCCGTTCCGTAGTGCCCAGCTCGGTGGAGAGGACATTGTAGGGATAGTCGAGGTCCATGCCTTCCAGGTCGATCTTATTGTCCAGCCCCAGGCCCACGTTGAGGGACGATACGGACATGAGGGTGCCGTCAAGCTGCTTGGCGTAGGAGGCGGTGAGGTGTTCCGTCCCCACGAGGCCCTTCATGGCCACCGTCGGATCGATGGTGGTGATGACGCGGTCGGCCTCGATCATCCCGTCGTCCCCGGTGATCCGTACCCCCTTCACCACGCCGTTTTCCACCACGATTTTCTCCACCTCCGCCCCCAGCCGGAGCTCTCCCCCACGCTTTTGGAAGAGATGGCTCATGGTGGCCGGGAGTTCGTCGTAGTAGCCGTAGGGCCTGAAACAGCGGACCATGGACGAAAGCATGGCGCCGGTGGTCATAATGGCCGAGGCGTAATCCGACGGCACGCCGGAGAAGGCCGCGAAGCTTTCCAGCACTTCCCTGAGCTTCGGGTTGGTGATGCCGAATTTGTCCAGCAATTTGCTGTGTGTGCGGTTGAGGTTGGCCACCACCTTGGGGGCGGCGAAGGGGATCTTCACCTTGTCCGAAAACGTCATGATGCTCTTGAGCTTTCTGACCTGGGCGAACAGATCCACCGAGTAGTCCATCAGCTTCCTGATCTTCTGGGCGTCGTCGGGGAAGATGCTGATGAGGTAATCGGTGAAGTTTTCGGGACCGGTGGGAATGCGGTATTCGTCCACATCATCACCGTGGACCACGAGCCGCCGCATGAAGGTTCCCTTGTACTGCTTCAGCTTCAATTCGATATCCAGGTATTCCAGGATGGCCACAATGTCCGGTGTCAGCTGGGTGGTCTCAAAGACGTAGCCGGAACGCTCATAGGCCGTCACGAAACCGCCGGGATACGGATTCTTTTCCAGGATGAGGGTTTTCGAGTCATCCACATTTTTCAGCCACAAAAGTCCCGTGGACAGTCCCGTGATGCCCGCTCCGATGATGACCATGTCGTACCGGTCTTTTCCGGAAAAGTTCGATTTGACGGTCTCTTTCGCAAGTGTGATCTTTTTCGCCATGACAACCTCCGTTTTCCTGTGCCTCGACGCCGTCTTGCGCCGCTGCTTGTGTGTGTTAATATGTTATTGATGGAGTGCGTAGAAAAAACTTACCATACATGTGTAGCACGATGTGCACCGCTTGTCAAAGAAAGAGTGATTTTTCTCAGCGATGGAAGGAGAAGGGGAAGAAACTCCGGCGATGCGCCGGCGGGTGGTATGATTCAAACGATCAGGTCATGGATAAAGGCCAAAAGCTGCTTGAAGTTTCGGCACTCCCGGGCCTCGGATGTGAAGGGGACGTATTCATCCATCTCCGAGTCGCCGGTGCCCCACCAGGATTCCGGCTCGGGATTGAGCCAGTAGACCTTTCGGGCCTTGCCCTTGATTTTGTCCATGACCCAGCTGTTGTGGGCCATGTAGTTGTTCCGGGCGTCGCCGATGATGATGACGGTGGTTCGGCGGTTGATGATGTCCAGGTATTCCCGGTAAAACTTGAGGAGCACATCACCGTAGTCGGTGTAGCTGTAAAAATTGATGCCCGCCTCGAACATGAGCCTCCCCAGGGCGTCGTTCACCTCGTAGCGTTTGAAGACGTCGGTCACCTCTCCGATGTCCGAGACGAACACGAAGGAGCGGACCCGGTCGAACTGGTCCTGGAGGGAATAGAGAAGGTTGAGCATGAAGCGGGAGGCGTTCCAGACCGAACGGGAGACATCGCAGAGGGTGACGATCTGGGCCTTGTTCTTTTTTCTCTTCTTGAAGAAGACCTGTATGGGCACGCCGCCGTACTGCTGGGAGATGCGAAGGGTCTTTTTGATGTCGAACCGGCCCCGGCGGACCCGGCGCTCCCGGAGCGACAGGGAGTCCTTGATTTTCTTGACCAGGGCGCTGATGACGTCCCGCATCTCCTCGATCTCCTGGGCGGTAAGCTGGGAGAAGCTGCGTCCCTCGAAGTCGGAGGGAGCCTCCTGTTCCTTCTTGTCTCCCTTGTGTTTCTTCTGCTCCCGCTTGATCATGTCCCGGGCGAGCTCCCGGAGCTGATCGGTGCGCTCATCGAATATCCGGCGCAGCCCCTCTTCATCGATCCCCTCCTCCCCGTCACCGAGTCGGCCCCGCTGACGAAGGAGGTCTATCATCTGGTTCATCTGCAGGTCGAGGCCCATCTGGGAGAGACTCCCGCTCATGCGGGTGAAGAAATAGCCCACCTGGATGGCGTGTCGGATGTCCGAGATATTCGCCTGCCTTGCCGCCTCCATGAGGAGTTCCATCATCGTCTTGGGATCGCTGGTAAGAAGGCCCGAAAGCTCATCGGACACCTCGCCCGAAAGCTCCTCCAGCAGGCGGGAGACATCATCGGCGGTGGTGTGAACCACCTGATCGATCAGGAGGGGGCGGGTGAAGTAGGCGTCGAACAGCTCGTCGAAGGCGTCCAGGTCCCGAATGTCCTTGATGAGGGTGCTCTTGAGGGTGGTTTTAAAGGTCTCCCGATTGTCCAGACCCATCATGGATACGCCGGAAAGGGCGTCCATGGTCTCGCTCAGCGAAACCCTGACCCCCCGAAACTTGAGGCCGTCGATGAATTCTAAGATTGTAGTCTGCATCAAATCATCCGTGATGGAATACAATAATCCGATGACGTGTCTGGTGTCGGCGCCGCGGGATTACCGGAAACACTGTGTATCCAGGCGGATTGGTATCAGTTCAAGATCCCCGGCGCCTCGAGGATTTTTTTCATGTTCTTCTTCGCCGCGGCGATGTCCGACTCGTACTTCAGGATGAAATTGAGGGTGTTCTGCACCGTGTCCGCGTCCAGCTTCGTTACGTTGAGGAGGATGAGCGCCTTGGCCCAGTCCAGGGTCTCGGAGATGGAGGGGAGCTTCTTGATATCCAGCTCCCGCACGGCCCGGACGGTCCTGACCACCTGGTCGGCAAGGATATCGGAGACGCCGGGCACCTTGAGGCGTATGATCTCTTCCTCCTTCTCTTTGACGGGGAAGTTCATATAGAGGTGGAGGCAACGGCGCTTGAGGGCGTCGGACATGTCCCGGGTGTCGTTGCTGGTCAGGACCACCTGGGGGATGTGCCGGGCGGTGAGGGTCCCCAGCTCCGGGATGCTCACCTGGAAGTCCGAGAGTATTTCCAAAAGGAACGCCTCGAACTCCGGGTCGGACTTGTCGATCTCGTCGATGAGAAGCATCGAGGGGTCTTCACTCGTGATGGATTTCAGAAGCGGCCGGGGAAGAATGAACTTCGTGGAGAAGAAGGCGTCCTCGGCGGTGCCGATGCGGTCCACCGCATCCGCCAGGGAGTTGGATCCCGCCAGGACTTCGCCGATCTTGTCCTTGAGAATCTGGGTATAGAGAAGCTGCTTGGCGTATTCCCATTCATAGAGGGCCTTTGCCTCATCCAGACCTTCGTAACATTGCAGCCGGATCAGCTCAAGCCCTTGGGACGCCGCCATGACCTTGGCAAGCTCGGTTTTCCCCACGCCTGCGGGACCCTCCACCAAAATCGGCTTTTGCATTTTAACGGATAGAAACACCACGGTGGCCACGTCCCGATCGACGATGTAGAGGTGTTCTCGAAAGGCATCGATGACATGCTCGACGGAATCAAACATAATGCTTCCTCAATATAACGTTCGGCGCTGAACAGCGTTTAGCTCGTGTGACACAATGTCCACCCTCATTCATACCATTGCCCGTCGGCGAGGTCAAGGGAAAACGGGGAGGGGAATATGGAAAAACGCTCGCACGGTATGCGGGGGGTGTGTGTGCGTGTCATGTCTTCCAGCGGGGATTCACCCAGGACCATTGTTCCGGGTAGGTGCGGATGTAATCCTCGATGACCCGATTTCCTGCGGCGGTGAGGTTGTAAATATCGGTCTCTCTGTTGCCGGTGAGCTCTACGTCGAGGGGTGGGAGGATCTCGATCACCTGCTTGAAACCGTTTCTGTGGGTGATGAATATCGGTATGAGGGGCGCGCCGGTATCCAAAGAAAGGATCGCGGGACCCGCGGCCGTCGGGGCCGGTTTCCCGAAAAACGGCACCATGATTTCGCCCCGTTTTTTTCGCTCATCCACGATGAAGTGGACGATGCGGTTTTCACCGAGTGCCCGGCGGATGGCGCTCATGTTGTCGCTCCGTTTTTTCACGTCGATGTACTGAACACCGCAGCGCTCTTTGCCCTCGTTGTATGCGTCGTTTATGGCGTCGTTTTTTATTTTTTTCGTCAGGATAACATACGAGACGTCCTCCCGGGCCATCCGGGTGACCATGTTGACGAAATTCCCGGTATGGGAGCCGATGGCCACCGCCCCCTTCCCCTTCTCCAGCGCTTGTGTGAAATGTTCCATCCCTACGATCTGGACATCACGGATGAGCTTTGTGGGATCTTCGTTTAAACCGTAGTAAATGCACTCACCGGGAAGGCGGAAGGTGTTCCTGAGGGCGAGGCGGACGATACGCCGCTTCTCTTTTTTCGTCATACTGTCGCCGTATGCGATATTGATATTTTCGAACATCTGCGTTTTCATGCCGGGAAGGATGAGAAACAGCGGGAAGATTGCGTAAAAAATTGCGTCGCTGAGAAGCCTGACGGCAGTGAGCGGCATCCTGGGGACGATGAAGAAAACCGGCCTGACAATAAGCTGTGACATACCGTTTCTAACTCTTTTGAATGGTATTTTCATGAGATGTGCTTTTTATTCCTCCCGATACGTTTCGTAACCGAGCATTTTAAAATATATATATTGGAAACGTCAAGTACTTTGATGAGATGATTGTTGAAATTGTTGCATGAAACAGTGAAACGAATTGATGCTCGGCGCATCTAAATCGACACCATGGAAGCTTTGATTTTTATCATATTCATCGTCGTGTGGATTGTGCTTCAGGCGGTCGTGCTGCCGAAGATGGGCGTGCCCACCTGAATGAATCCAAACGCCTGCGGCGGGGACCGCCGCACGGAAGACCCCCCGAAAGACGAAGAGACATCGTAGCAGACCGGCGGCATCAGCTCCCGCCGCAGTGTGTGTTTTTGTGCTCCGATGCTCACTTTTTCAATCGATGAGCCGTCTCACACGTATATCCGACCGGACCGACGTTTTTCAAGAAAAAGCGTGCGGAACCCCTCTTTTCTCCATCCCTTGCTTGACATCGGGGCGTCGTTTTATTAGGATAAAAACCTCAGTGCGATGTAGCAGTAACGTGCGGATCTGTTCACTCTCGAGGAATGATGACCATGATTATTGACTTCTGTGTTACACCGCCACACCCGGATATCCTTTCCGGCTTCACAGACATTCCCCCCCACCTCGCGGGATACAAGCGGCTCTACAGCGGTGATAGTAAGGAAATGGAGTTTCTGAAGAGCCTCTCCATCGAAGACTTCTTCGGTCTGATGGACATGGCCGGAATAACCACGGCCGTCATCCACGGAGAGGACATGGAATCCACCTACGGCCGGAAGATACCCAACGAGATCGTCCTGGAGCTTGTTCAGAAACACCCCGACCGCTTCATCGGATTTATCGGCGCCGATCCCCACAAGAAGAAGCGGGCCGTTCGCGAGATATACCGGATGGCCCGGGCGGGCCTCAGGGGTGTGATGATCGCCCCCTGGGAGCATAACCTCTTTACGGACGACAAAAAATATTACCCGATCTATGAGGCGTGCATCGATCTGGATATCCCCATCTGGGTTCATACCTCCCTCAATTTCTCCCACGTCATCCCCATGGAGTTCGGAAGACCCCTGATCCTCGATCGTGTTGCGGTGATGTTTCCGGACCTGAAGATTGTTGCAGGGCACGCAGGGTGGCCCTGGGTAACGGAAATGGTGGCGGTCTTGTGGCGCCATGCCAACGTCTATGCCGATATCTCCGGCATCCGTCCGAAATATATGGGGATGGTCGAGACAGGCTGGGCGCCACTGGTTCACTACGGAAACACGCTGCTTCAGGACAAGATACTCTTTTCCACGGCCTGGCCTCTGGTGATGTTTCACGACGCCGTGGGTGACGTGAAAAACCTGAACCTCAAGCCGGAGGTGCAGGAAAAATGGTTCTGGAAAAACACGGCGAAGCTTCTAAAGGTTGATGTGAAAGGGATCGACTGAGTCGATATCTCCCGTCTCCTGTATCACGGTGAAGTCGTGTGTCGTCTTCGTTTAATTTTGATATTAAAATCATATTGATGCGCATGTGACGAATTGAGACGTGAAAGCGGCCGGTACGTGACGATGGCTTGCCGGGTTCGGTTTCGCATAGGAGAGATCGTTATTATTCATACCATGTTTATACACGACAGGAGGAGAACATGAACCAGGAGAAAGGTACGCTGGTCCGGGGCTTGACCTTGGTAACCGTATTTACCCTCATTACCGGCGCCATGGTGGGGATGGCGTGGGCGACCATCATCAACGCCCTGTTTGCGTACGCCGGACCGGCCATTCTGCTTTCGGCGCTATTGGCCGCGCTCTTTTCGGTTTTGATCGGTCTGTGTTATGCCGAGCTCTGCGCCGCCATGCCCTTCGCCGGCGGCGAGTATCATTACACCCGCCGGGCTCTGGGGAAATTCGCCAGCTTCATTACCGGGTGGTTTCTTATTATCGCGTATTCATCCATGATGCCCGCAGAAGTTATCATCTTTTCCAAGGTGGCCGGATCTCTGATGCCCGAGGCATGGCTTGAGGCCGGGATACTCACCGTGGGGAGCTATACCTTCCCACCGCTGGCGATGATCATCGTCGGTGTGGTGGTCGCCGTCTTTTTCGGTCTCGTTAATTACATCGGCATACGCATTTCGGCCATCGCCCAGCTTATTTTTACACTTGTCCTGTTCGGCGGCATCGCCGCCTATGTCATCGGGGGGATCCCCCACGTGGATATGGCGAACTACGGCGGCAATTTTTTTGAAAAGGGCGTCGCCGGCATGTTCATGATGGTGCCCATCGCAATGCTCGCCTTTATGGGATTTGACGTGGTGCCCCAGGCCGCCGAGGAGATACGATCCCCCATCAGGAAGGTGGTTTTCCTCATTCCCCTGTCCGTCATATTCGTGCTGATTTTTTACGCGGGCGTTTTCTTCGTCTCCGCGGGCGTCGTTCCCTACGAGACGATCGCCGCGTCCACCGAAGAAGTGCCGATCCTGCCCATCGCGCAGAAAACCATCGGCACCGTCGGCGCAACGATCGTCATCGTTGCGGGGTTAATGGGATTGATTACCACCCTCAACGCCTTCATGATCGGCTCCTCCCGGCTGATGCTCGGAATGGCCCGGGAAGGGGTGCTGCCCGCGGCCCTCGGTAAGATCCACCCGAAATACGGCACACCGGCGGTGGGTATCATTGTTCTGACGATACTGGGCCTTTTTGGCTGCTTCTTTGACTTCCTCTTAACATTGTTCCAAGTCGCCTCGGCGGCGATCTTGGTGGCGTATATTCTGGTGTGCATTTCGCTGTTCGTCCTCCGCAAGAAAGAGCCGGACATGGAGCGGCCCTATCGGATGCCCGCGGCGCGGCTTCTGGGGGGGCTTGCCATCTTTGGAGCGGTCCTGGCGGAGCTGTTTGCCGTGTACATGCTCATCGAAGACAAGGAGGTGCTGGGAACGGTACTCTTCTTCGGATTGGCGATGGCGGGACTTCTCTATTATATCTTCGTTGCCAGGAAGAAGTCCGGGGGAATATCGAACAACACATAACCGTTACATCCAATAGTGAAACACGATTATCACAGGTTCTTTCGAGGTGCACATGGCCGACTCTACATACTGGAACAAGGAAATGGAGACAATGCCCCCCAAAAAGCTTCAAAAGCTGGAGGAGGGGCTGTTGAAGGAGGAGCTTCTTTACATCCATGAGCACTCTCCCTTTTATCGGGAGAAATGGGGTGAGGCGGGGGTGGGTCCGAAAGACTTTTCTTCAATGGAGGATTTGGGGAAGTTTCCCTTCACCACAAAGGACGACCTGAGAAAAACCCAGGAGGCGCTGGGAGGCCTGGGGGGGCACCGATGCTGCGCGAAAGAGGACCTGGTGCGCATCCAGGGCACCAGCGGCACCACGGGACGGCCCCTCTATATCGGATTGACCAGAGCCGATGCGGATCTCTGGTGCGAGCTCTTCGCCCGGCACGCCTACACCGGCGGCATCCGTCCCGGGGACTCCTTCATCAATCCAGCCAATTTCACCCTGTTTGTGGGGGGACTGTCCGAGAGCGTCTCCGCCGAGGCGATGGGATTCTGTGTGATCCCCGCCCCCCTGGGGAGCTCGGGGCTGGAAAAGCTGTTTGATTTGATTATTGAGTTTCGTCCCACGGTGCTCTTCGCCACACCGTCGGCCACGGTGTTTCTCGCCGAGTACGTGAAGGACACCCTCAAGATGAATCCCCGGGACATGGGATTCACCAAGGGATTCATGGCGGGTGAGGCCCTGACCGAAGAGGACAGGGCCACGATAGAAGAGACCTGGGGGATTACGGCCAGGAATTACTACGGGCTGGCGGACGTGGCGGCGGATCTGGCCAGCGAGTGCGACGCGCTTTCGGGCCTGCACCTGTGTGGGGCAGGCGCCGTCACGGCGGAAATCATCGATCCGGTGACCCTGGAGCGAAAAGAGCTCGAAGACGGCGTGGAAGGTGAGATCGTCTATACCACCATCCGTCGTGAGGCGACTCCGGTCATCAGGTATCGCTGCCGGGATATGGTCCGAGCCTATGTCGAGAAATGTCGCTGCGGCCGTACCTCCATGCGGTTTCACATCATTGGTAGGTCGGATGATATGCTCAAGGTGAAAGGAGTGAACGTCTTCCCCGCCGCGGTGAAGGATGTGATATCGTCGTTCATTCCCCGTACCACCGGAGAGATGCGCATCGTTCTCAACGAACCCGGGCCGGCCGTCGGAACGAACCTGGAGATAAAGGTGGAGTACGCCGAAGGCGTGAAGGAATCGGACCTGGAGGCGCTGGCATCCGAGATCAAGCAGACCATCAAGCAGAAGCTCGTATTCAGTCCGATTATCACGATGATTGAGCCCCAGACGCTCCCCCGGTCCCAGTACAAGATCGAATATTTCGAGCGGACCTACGAGGAGAAGGAGAAGTAAAAAGGAGAGGGGACGTCGGGGATGGCGGTGTCTGTTGTCCGCCCGCGTTGAAGAAACGGGGGGGCGGGAGTATGCTATTTTGGGGGGCTGTGGGGGGGGCAAGAGCCCCCATCGACCGTCCTCCCGAATGCGGCCCGGGACGGAGGCGCCGTCGGCGGCGGTGACCGTGAATCGCTCAGGGGCGGTAAAAGGCTTTCAGCTCCCAGTGATCGTCCTCCCGGAAGTGGCCCAGGATATAGACGTTGCCGTCGTCGGCGGTGACCTTGAAGATATCTTCGTCCGGGTTATAGTAACGGTCGACGATCTTCACGACCCGGTAGACTCTGTTATCGAGGGTAAAACTCACCGGCCTCTCGTCCGCCTTGTGGCCGCTGTAGGTCTGTACGATGGTTTTCATATCCATGTAGTATAGACCCCTCTCCCGATCCGGTCAAGGAGGGAGGCGGCGCCCCATGGGGGATCGTGGTGAAGGGAAAGAAGGGAGGGGGGAGGCAGGGGGTCGGTCAGGATGGGTCCCTATCCATGAAACTGCCGGAAGACATTCGATTACTGTTGATCGTGTTGGCCACCCTGGGGGCGGTTGCGGGGGTCGCCATGGTGGCCGTCCTCGCGGCGCCCGTCATCGGGCGAAATCCGGATGTCAGTGTTCGCCTGATCGCCTCGATATTGTTGGCGTTCGTCACCCTCAAGTTCTTCTTCTACTGTGCCGAGGCGGTTTTAACGATTCTGGCACGACGAGACACCACGGGAAAACCGCCGCCGAAAAAGTCCGTGCATCCGCTGCTCCGCTGGGTGTCGATCGTCCTGGCCGTCCTGGCGATGTGCGTCGGGTGGTATCTGCTGCTCTCCCGCCTCATAGACTTTTAGTAGGCGGGCGAATCCCCGACTGCACTACCATTTCATCCACACCTTCCTGAAACCGATTCCACAAAAGACGGTCCGAACATTTTTTCTCGCTGTTATTCTAAAAGAAATAAGATTAAAAAAATGCCATTGTGTGTTTGATTTTTCTTGACACCGGAGGAGGGGAGTGGTATTTAAGATACAGAGTACTTTGTAATACAAAGTACTCTGTTAGCTAAATTGAAACCGGATGCCGATGTGATTGTTGCGGTCCGGTACAGGCAATGAAGCCGCAGGATGTTCTATAAAATACCGCCGTGTCTTGTGAGGGACCGGCGAAAAAACGAAAAAGGAGAGGATCACTGGGGATGAGTACACCGAAATCCGAGGACGGCGGGATCACTTCATCGCCGGAACAGAACGAACCCATCCGATTCGACGAGAAATCAGCCCGGGAACTTCACGAGGCCCTGGACGATATCAGATACATTCGCGAGCTGGTGGACAACAACCGGGACTTCTTTATCTCAGGCTGGTCGGCCATTGCCTGGGGGCTGTCATTGGTCATCGGGGGTATACTAACGCACTGGTTCCTCGCTCATCCCCCCCAATGGGGTCTCTCTGAAACCCTGTGGGCCCTCTGGATCGTCATGGGTTCCGCCGCGACGGTAGTGGAATCCTATTTTATATACAAACTCACACTACAGGCGGGAAAAGAGGTTTTTTCCCCATACCTTTTGAAGATTCTCACGGCAGATACCATTATGGTGCTGCAGGGCATCGTATTGACCCTGGTATTCATCGAGATTGGCAGGCCCGAATACATCCCGGGAGCATTCATGCTGACCATTGGAGGCATCATTATCAGCGTCGGCACCTTTATCACGTTCTGGATCAGCCTTTACGGAGCGATTACCTTCGTCTTCGCCCTGGTGGCGATGCTTTTGCCCGATGTTGGAATCTGGTGCCTGGTTTTCTACGGTGCTGTCAGCTTTCTCTTGGGAGTGTGGTACCTGATTGTTCATAAAAAGTGAGGGTCCGTCATGTCGGAAGACGATAAAGGGAAAAAAGAAAAGACCACCGCGGCCGAATGCATTCGGACCGACTGCGACGGCTGCGAGATAAAAAAGGATCTCCTGTGCGTGCATACCGGGGCGGATCTTATGGATTTCGCAGTCCTCTTCGTCGGCTGGCTGATTCCAATGCTTGCGGGCATGATTATCGGCGGGTACTGGGTGGGCCTGGTCGTCTGGGCGGGATTGGCGGCGGTCTTCTTCGGATACGTCGAGGCGCTGATTCTCTGCCGCCACTGCCCCCACTATGGGGAAGCGGGCTTTACGCTTCGCTGTCACGCCAACTGGGGGCTTCCCAAGCTACCGAAGATCGATCGCCGCCCCATGAATCGTGTGGAGAAGATCCTATGGCTCAGCTACGTGGGGGTGCTTTTTCTCTATCCGATTCCGTTTTTTATCGTCGGCGCCCAGTGGCTGCTTCTGACAATCCTCGTGTGGGCGACGATCACCTGGGCCTGGACGGTGCAGCGTACCCAATGCACCAGATGCTTCAACCTGTCGTGCCCGGTCAACCGGGTGCCGGAGGACGTCCGTCGTCTCTTCTTCAGGAACTATCCCGGGTTCGCTCAAGCCTGGAAGACCGGGGAAGACGACGACACGAAATAACCGTCGCCGATGGTGAACGGTACATGCGAGTATCGATCGATCATATGAGGAGGTGATCATGGAACAGGCGTTGTTCTGGATATATACCGTGAACCTGCTGTTTCTCATCGTTCACGAGATGGACTCGGCCTACTGGAAGGAATGGGAGCTGTTTCGACTCCCCGGCGGTTTGGGAGGGTTCCTGCTGATTCATTTTCCCCTGCTGCTGCCGGCCCTGTGGGGAATCGTACAGGTCAAGGAGCTCACCCGGGCGGGGCTCATTATCAGCCTGGTGGTAGCGGGGGCGGGCTTATTCGCCTTTTCGATCCACACCTACTTCATTAAAAAGGGTCGGGAGGAGTTCACGCCGTTGGTATCGCGCGTCATTTTATTCGGGACGCTGTTTCTTTCCATACTTCAGGCGGTGTTGACCGTCATGCTGATGACATAATCTGTCGGATCGCATTGGAGAGCGAGAGCGCATCCTGATATTCCACACAAGGGCGAAACAAATGCCATGGAAAAGGCCATATCAATAACGGATACCCTGGACAGGGTAATACACGAGCGGGCGCGCCTGGGCATCATGACGATTCTCTCCGCCGAGGACGAAGCGGAGTTTACCGCCCTGAAAAAGTCATTGAATCTGTCCGACGGCAACCTGAACGCCCACCTGAAGGTGCTGGAGAAAAACGGCTATATCTCGGTCGTCAAGGAGTTTGTGAAAAACAGACCCCGTACCGTCTATCGGGTGACCGGGGAGGGGAGGAGGGCCTTCGAAGCGTATGTCGGCTCCCTGGAGAAGTTTCTGAAGAGCGTTTCCAAGAAACGCGGGGAGGATGTTCGTGAAGATTGACGTGTACACGGTCTGCGGTGGGATTGAACACGATACGTTATTATTGAGCAACAGAAAAAATCCACCCGATATGGAAGATCAAGAGATATACTAAAATATATGAGATGACACAAGACTCAGAGTGCGCAGATATCGTGTGAAGCGAGCGTACGGGAGGAAAAAGCATGAGAAGAATCATGATAATGGTATCGCTGCTTGCATTGATTGCGGGGATCGCGTTTCCGGTCTTTTCCCAGGAGATGACGGCCGACGAGATCGTCAGGAAGGCCGAGGACATCATGCGGGGCAGCTCCAACGTGGGGGTGATGAGCATGCACATCGTCAACCCGAACTGGGAGCGGACCCTCGACATGAAGTACTGGGAGAAGGGGAAGGAGCGGTCCCTGGTCAAGATAACCGCGCCGGCCAAGGAGGCGGGTACGGTATCCCTGAAGGTGGACAACAACATGTGGAACTATCTCCCCTCGGTGGAGAAGGTCATCAAGATACCGCCGTCCATGATGATGCAGTCTTGGATGGGTTCGGACTTCACCAACGACGACCTGGTGCGGGAATCGAGCATTGTGGACGACTACGATCCGGCGCTTTTGGGGACGGAGACCCTGGATCAGGGAGAGGCTTACGTCCTTGAGCTGATCGCCAGGCCCGAGGCTCCGGTTGTCTGGGGTAAAATCAATATATACATCCGCACGGAGGACTTCGCCCCCCTCCGGTACGAATACTACGACGAGGAGGGGGAGATGATCCGGGTGATGTACATGTCGGAGATCAAGAAGATCGCCGGGCGCTCCTATCCGACGATTTGGACCATGGAGCCGGTCAAGGAGGAGGGGAAGAAGACCATCATCACGGTGCACGAGATCAATTTCGACGTTCCCGTCGATGACAACATCTTCAATCTTTCCGACCTGAAGCGGGGCATCGTTCCCGAATAGGCGAGAGATAACCGGAAACGACAAATCGGAGTAACCGATCATGGCACGAAGACAGTACCGCGTATTCACCCTGGCGTGGCGAAACATCTGGCGCAACACCCGCCGCACCCTCATCACCACGGCGGCGGTGGTATTCGCGGTGTTTCTGGCGATTTTTTCATGGTGTTTCGCCCTGGGTGAGCACGAACAGATGATTCGGGACACCCTGAAGATACACACCGGACATATCCAGGTTCACAAGAGCGGCTACTGGGACGACCGGACCATCTTCAACGGCTTCACCCCGTCCGATGAGCTTCTCACGTTCGTGGACGCCGACGAGCGGGTGGAGGCCTGGGTGAGGCGCCTGAACGTGGACGCCCTCATCTCCACCGCCGTGGACCAGGGGGGAAACAGCGGCGGCATCATGCTCATCGGCGTGGAGCCGGAAAGGGAACGCTCGTTCACCTCGTTACCTGACAAGGTGTATCGGGGCGAGTACCTGACCGACGGCGATGCGTCGGGTATTTTCATCGGCGAGATCCTTGCCAAAAACCTGGAAGTTGAGGTGAATGACTCGGTCATCATCATGACCCAGGACATCTACGGGGCGCTCTCCGCCGGGGAATATACGGTGGTGGGGATATTCAAGTCCAACACCACTGAGATGGACCGGGGCATGGCCTTCATTACGCTCGACGCCATGCGCTATCTCCTCTCCATAGACGAGCAGGTCTCCGAGGTGTCCATCCTGCTGTCCGACTCCCGGAAGGTGAAAAAGACGACCCGGGATCTGAAAGATGCCGTGGATCTCGAGCGGGTGGAGGTGATGACCTGGCAGGAGCTGATGCCGGACCTGGTGCAATTCATCGAGTTCGACAACGCCTTCGGCTATCTCTTTTTCGTTGTCATCCTGCTGGTGGTTATCTTCGGCATTCTCAATACCATCCTGATGGCGGTGATGGAGCGCTATCGGGAGTTCGGTGTGATGATGGCCCTGGGCACCCGGCCAAACGAGATCATCCGGCTGATCATGATGGAATCGGCCCTCATCGCCTTTCTCGGCATTATCATCGGCGACATGGTGGGATTCGGGGTCGCGTACTACTTCACCATCCACCCGTGGGATTTTTCCCAGTACTCGGATGTGATGTGGAGCTTCGGCATCGATCCAAAGATATACGCCCGGATGTACCCGTGGGTGTTTTACGTCACCGACATGATCATTCTGGGATCGACGCTGCTGGCCGCGGTCTATCCCGCCGTCAAGGCGTCGCGCCTCAGGCCGGTACAGGCGCTGCGATACATATAGGAGAGGAGACTGTGCGATGATAATGACCCTCAAGCTTGCCTGGCGAAATATCTGGCGAAACAGGCGGCGCTCTGCGGTGATACTCACGGCCATCGTGGTGGGGCTTTTCGGCATGGTGTTCATGATCGCCATCATGAAGGGGATGAGCGTGGACATGCTCAAGACCTCCATCGAAAACGGCGTGGGGCACATACAGATACACGAAAAGGGCTTCAACGACAACATGAACGTGTCGCTCAACATCCGCGACCCGAAATACGTCGGCAACTTCGTTGAAGAGACTCCCTCGGTAACGGCCTACGCCGAGCGCATCAAGGCGCGGGGTCTGGTGTCCTCGCCGGAGAGCTCCTCCGGCGTGGAGATATGGGGGGTCGATCACGAGACGGAGCCGGGTGTGAGCGCGGTGAAGAATTATCTGGTGGAGGGGGATTTTCTGACCGGAAAGAAGGGCGAGATCTACATCGGCCGCTCCCTGGCGGACAAGCTGAAGGTGAAGAAGGGAGACAAGATCGTCCTGATGGGTCAGGGGCTGGCCACGGAGATCGGCGCCGCGGCGTTTCGCGTCAGCGGCATCTTCGAGTCCACCTCCAAGGAGTTTGATAAATATAACATCTATATTAATCTCACAGACGCCCAGGACCTCCTCTCGATGCCCGGACGGGTATCGGAGATCGTCGTCATGACCGAGAGCCTCGATCATGTTGATGAGGTCACGGCGTCTCTGAAGCGGGATCTGGAGGTCAGCGGCCTCGAGGTGCTCCCCTGGATGATGGTCATTCCGCTGATGCACCAGATGTTGGAGCTGTGGGACGCCTTCAATTATATTGTGTATATCCTGGTGATCATGGCCATGGCCTTCGGCATCGTGAATACGATTCTGATGAGCGTCCTGGAGCGCACCCGGGAGATCGGGATCCTGATGGCCATCGGGACCAGGCCGGGGAGGGTCTTTTCCATGGTGATGTGGGAGGGATTCTTCCTGGGGCTGACCGGGCTGATCGCCGGATGGGTATTCACGCTGCTGGTGTTCGCCGTCGTTTCCAAGACCGGCATCAACATCTCCATTTGGGCCGACAGCCTCAAGTACATGGGGGGCATCAGCCCCATCATCTATCCGGTGCTTCACTGGAACAATATTATCGGCTCTTCGGCGTCGGTGTTTTGTGCGGCGCTCTTTTCCGCGGTCTATCCCGCGGTGAAGATCATGCGTCTCAACCCGGTGGAGGCGTTTCGTTCCGTCTGAGCGATATATGAGAATCAAAAAAGGTGATATCTATGGATACCAAGGCTATCATTGAAACCAAGAATTTGGAAAAAACATACGAAGATTCGAAGGTGGCGGTGCGCGCGCTGAGGGGGGTGGACCTGGAGGTGCACGAGGGCGAGTTCATGGCCCTTTCCGGGCCCTCGGGATCGGGGAAGACGACGCTTCTGAACATCATCGGCGCCCTGGATTATCCCACCGGCGGCACCGTCCGGGTGGCCGGTGAAGACCTGTCCGGATTCAGCAAGTCGGAGCTTTCGAAGCTTCGGCTCAACAGGATCGGCTTCATTTTTCAGGCCTACAACCTCATTCCGGTGTTGACCGCCCGGGAGAACGTGGAATACGTGATGCTGCTCCAGGGTGTCGACGAGCGGGAGCGGGTCGAGCGGGCGGAGACCATACTTACCGATGTGGGGCTGAAGGACTACATCGACGCCCGCCCGAACGAGATGAGCGGCGGTCAGCAG